>CAJQLW010000061.1 GCA_905479325.1 uncultured Flavobacteriales bacterium | reverse complement strand
CTTTAATCCTGTTGCATTTGTGTAGGCAGTTTTAGCTGCTTCGTAGTTTTTTGACGCAAATGCATCATCACCTTCTTTAATTGCTGCTGCGTAGTTTGCCTCCAATTCTTGATTGGCAGCAAGCTGGGAATCAATTTTTTGGATTTGCTCCTTTGGATAATTCTCTTCAGGCTTTAATTCACTCGCTTTTTTATAGCTCGTTTTTGCTCTTTCTAGTTCACTTGCATTCATCGCATCATCTGCAACAGCTAATGCATCATTGTATGCTTTTTCCAATTCAGCAGCTGCGGCTAACGATTTCTCTATTTCTGCAAGTTTATCTTTTGGATAAGACTCCTCAGGTTTCACTATGCTAGCTGAAGTGTAAAACTCTTTCGCTTTGTCATAATTCTTGTCCGCTAAAGCATCATCACCATTTTGAACGGCTGTCTTATATTCTTCCTCTGACTTCTGATTTTTTAAAACAATTGTTTCTATTTCTGCAAGTTTATCTTTCGGGTACTTTTCCTCAGGTTTTAGGCCAGTAGCTTCTGTAAAAGCAGCTTTGGCTGCAGCAAAATCATCAGCAGCTATTGCAGCATCACCTTTTGCTATAGCAGCTTTATAATTTTCTTCTACTTTCGCTAGATTGGCTAAAATGCCTTCAATCTCAGTTATTTTTTGTTGAGGGTACGTCTCACCGGGCTTTAATCCTTTCGCTTCGTTAAAGGCAGTCTTCGCGGCTTCATACTCTTTCGAAGCTAACGCTTTATCTCCAGCTGCAATTTTATCTTGATACTCCTTTTCTGCAGCTTCATTCTTTGCAATAAAGTCGTTTATCTCTTTAATTTTATCCTTTGGGTAAGCCTCTTCAGGTTTTAATTTACTAGCGGCCTCAAAAGCTGTTTTGGCTTCAGCATAGCCCTTAGATTTTAAGGCATTATCTCCTTTTTCTACTGCAGCAAGGTAATCTTGATCAAGTTTTGCTGCCGCTGCCATTAGCTGATCTACCTTGGCAATCATATCTTTAGGATATTGCTCAGCAGGCCTTAGCGCAGAGGCTTTACTATACGCCGTTTTTGCCGCTTGATAGTCTTTCGAAGCTACTGCAGCATCTCCGTCTTTTATGGCACCCTCGTACTCTGCTTTTTTGGCTTCTTGTTTTGCTAGAATGTCATTTATCTCAGCGAGCTTATTTTTGGGATAGGGTTCATCACTCTTCAATCCAGCTGCCTCTTCAAAAGCGGCTTTAGCTGTATTCATGTCATTTATCTTCAAAGCATTGTCGCCTTTTTCGATGGCCGCTAAATACGACTGTTCAACTTTTGCATAGTTGGCTAGTAAATCTTGAACTTCTTTGATTTTTGTTTGCGGATAGTCTTCTTTTGGTTTATATCCAGATGCTCTTTTAAACTCTGCTATCGCTATTTCGTAGTCTTTTGACGCTACAGCAGCTTCTGCTTTAGCTATTGCTTCGTTGTAACGCTTGTTATCAGCGTCAATTTTAATCAGCTTTGTTTTCAATTCGGCCAACTGAAAACTAGGGTAGGTTTCAAGAGGATCAGGGTTAACTTTTTCAGCAATTCGATATTGCTCAGCGGCTTTCTCCCAATCTTCAGAGGCAAATGCTTTATCCGCTATTTTTATCGCCGCATCGTACTCTTTTTGAGCATTCGCTTTTTTAGCTTGATCAGCAGCTTTTTTAGCCAGAAAGTCTTTTTCTAAATCTGCTAGTTGTTTTTGAACGGACTTTGTGTAAGCAGCATCACTATCAAAATCACCATATTCTGGATCGTATCTAATTTTTCCAATGGGTTTGTCAAGGATGGAAATATCCATTCCTTCAATTTTCTTAAATAATTCTACAGTTGCAGGAAAGAAAACATCTCCCTTCGCTCCCTCAGGAGCAACGCCTTTAGTATTTACTTCAATCTTTTTCTTAACTAATCCTTTGTTGCCTCCTACTTCAATGGTATAGATTGCATTGGGGTCGCAAGGTATATCAGCTAAGCCTTTTCCGTCCGTCAAAACAGTTTCTACCAAAGAACCGTTTTTGTATACCTTGATTTCTGCTCCTGCCATTTTCTTTCCTTCGTCAGTAACTGCCATTTCCATAAATAAACGGAACTGAGCGTTAACTTGCTGAAATGAAACCAACAACACAAGTGCAAATAAATACTTAATAAATCCTCTCAAATCTTAGGTTTTAGTCTAACAAACAAATATCGGAAAAGGAACACAAAAATTGCTTTTCACAAGCTATTAAAGTTAGATTAAATCGCAGAACCAGAAGTCAATTTCAGGCTGATTTGGTGTTGGATTGGAGTATGATTTTTTTACTTTCCTCCCAATTTCGAATTGCACGGGATATTGAAAGATGGGGCCATCGTAACAAAACGTGTGAAACTCACCATTTTCTCCACATGGATCTACCTCAGGTGGGAAAGTTTCTAGTAGCTCTAATGTGAGGTCTGCCCCTACTGTATCCTTCGAGAAGTAACGCGCATCAGCTGCAACTATTTTTGTTTTGAATCCCTGATCAAGGAATTGAGCTATTAACTCTTTGGTATTTTTCTTCCATAGTGGAAAAACAGCTTCGATACCGACTTTATTCAATTGCTCCTCTCGGTACTTTTTCAAATCTTCTAAAAATATATCTCCAAATGCAGCGGCATAAATCCCTCTATTTTTCATTTGAGTCATGCTTTTTGCCATCAGCTTGTTATACGCCTCATGACTTGTAGAAGCTGACAAGTAAATTATTTCCAAAGGTATACCTATGGCTTTGGCCTGTCTAATGAGCAGCTCTTCTCTTAAACCGTGCATGCCAATCCTTTTGGTTTCTTCTCCAACGGTAGTCAACAATATTTCTACTTCATATTTCTGTTCTTGTAATAAGTGATAAAGTGCAAAAGAGGAATCTTTCCCACTGCTCCAATTGAAAAATAATTTAGGCTTCATGTAACATTTGTTTTTTATTCCATTCTGAAAAAATACGATGTAAAATTTCAACCCCTTCTGAAATTGACGCAGGACCTGGTTGTAAAATAATTCCTGAATCAATTTCATGAACTTCTTGATTTTGATATGCCTCTATTTCTTTCCAACCTTCGCGATCAAACATTCGCTTCGACTTAAACTTTTTGCCACACCAAGAGGCTAAAATAATGTCTGGATTCTTTAGTAACACTTCATGTGGATCTGCAATGATTCGATCTTTAGCTAAACTTTGCTTGCCATTCTCGGCATATAAGTCAATACCTCCCGCTATTTCAACCAATTCGCTCACCCAAGAAATACCGCTAATTAAAGGATCATACCACTCCTCAAAATAAACCTTTGGCTTGATGCTCCATGTAGAGCTAATCAGCTTAATCTCCTCTATTCTTTTCTGATAATGATGGACTAAATCCAAACAAGTTTCAGTTCTTCCAACCAATGCCCCCAGTTGCACAATCATTTTCATGATTTCTTCAACGGTTCTATGATTATTCACCCAAACTGTTATTCCTTTTTTAATCAACTGCTGAGCTATATCTGCCTGAATGTCAGAAAAACCAATCACCAAATCTGGTTTTAATTGAATGATTTCATCAATGTTGGCATCTATAAAAGCAGAAACTTTTGGCTTTTCTTTTCTAGCCCTTTTAGGCCGTACAGTAAATCCTGAAATTCCAACAATTCGTTGCTGCTCACCTATAATATAAAGCAGTTCAGTCGTTTCTTCCGTTAAGCAAACAATACGTTGAGGGTAATAGTCCATTATTCAATAAAAAATACATCGCCTGGAATTATTCCAACTTTGAAAACATCTATTTGATTTCCTGTGTAGTTGTAACGATAAACCACACCTTTTTGTTGATAATCGATTGCGTCACAAATATAAATCTCATTTGTTTTTGGATGAATTGAAAAGCCATAGAACAAACGATTCCCTTTCGCAATTATTGGAGTTGTACTAGGGGTCATTGTATTAATATTCAAGCGATACAAGCCATCTTCACCCAAATAATAAATTTCATCTTTGCTCCCATTCATTTCAATTTCGCCAAACTTTTGAGAAGCATTGCCTTCCAAAACCAAAATAATACTATCGGTAGTGTGGTCAATGCGATACAAAGCTGACTTACCGCCTGAAAGCCCTCCACTACAACTCACCCAAACGTTGCTATCTCTATCCATTTCAATAAACTGGGGCTGCTCATGGGTGTTTATTTTGTGTAAAATTTGGTCATTATCCGTATCAATTAACCAAACTTGATTGCTATCGACGTGCGCTGCATATAGTTTCTTTCCAACAATTGTCATTTCCTCAATCCATCCCTTCGTATCAATTGTACCTAAAATTGTTCTAGCACTCGGATTAATGATATAAATTTTGTTTTCATATAAATCGCTCACGTAGGCTTTTGAAGAATTCAACGCCACCATGTACCGCGGAGAATTTAATTGATGAATGCTCGCTATAGCGGAAAGTGTTGTAGGATCAACTATTTCTATCTTACTAGAATTGTTTACAATGATAAAAAGTTCGTTCCCAATTTGCACAGCAGATTGTACAACATCTCCAATTGGCCTGCCCTGATTATTCGCTTGAAAAACTTTATTTTCAATAACTTTTGACGTTTCATTGTACTTTGATAAGCTTCCGTTGCCAAAATTATAATTGCCTTCGTTTAAAATTAAAACTTTTGCATGTTCTACACTAACAGGTTGTTGAACCTCTTCGTCAGGACGGCAAGCAACTAAACCCAATAACAATAAGAATGGTAGAGCTAATTTCATTTTTTGAATTGGTAACTGAGTTTGGCAAAATAATTTCGATTTGGCATTGGTCTCCATTCTATTGCTTGATATTCTACATCCAATACATTCTTAACCCCTAAACTACATCCTAAACTGTGCTTTTTCAGATTTATGGTTTTGCTCAAACTTACATCTAACAAGTTATAGGCGGGCAATAAATCATTATTGTCTGAACTTATAAAACGAACGCCAATGGCTTGTAAATTAGTTGTTAAATTATAGTCCTTGTATTCTAAATCAAATGCTAGGTTTCCTTTATGTTCAGGAATGTAAATCAATTGTTTACCGTAAGATTCATCAAACTCATGGTGTTTTTCCCAATTTCTAGATGAAGTGTAAGAATAGGTACCTGTCAACTGCTTCTTAATTACTCCTTGTTCTTGCTTAATTTCAGCAAACACTTCCACACCATACGTTTCTACACTTTTTAAATTAACCGGACGCCAAAAACCAAATGCGGTAGGCTGCCATTGAATGTAGTTTTCAATGCTATTGTAAAAACCTGTAGCACTAATTCTTCCAAGGTACTTGTAGGAACTTAATGAAAATAATCTAGCAACTGAAACCTCATAACTCATTGATTCTTCAGCCACTAAATCTACATTTCCGGAAGGCTCAAAATACAGATCATTTAAACTGGGGAATTTAACATTCTTACCCATTTTGGCATGGCTGTACCACTTCCCTGATTTATTCGCGTAGCCCAATTTTGCTTGAGGCAAAAAATAGCTGCTTTCCTGTAAAACAACCAACTCCCTTGCTGCAAGTTGGAAATTGAATCGTCTGCCGATTTTACGATTTGCACTCCCAAAAGCTTCCACTCTACTTTGTTCTACTGAAACGCTTAAACCATCTGCAATTGCTCGATCATAACTTGCCTTTAACTGCGACTTAAATCCAATACCTTTCCACGTAAAGTCATAATCAATTCTCGACTTCAAGCTTTTTGATGCTGAAGTTGAATTGATGGAAGCTCTTTCATTTCGGTAATTGATTTGATCATCTAAATAGGCTACAGTTACTTTCAACTTGCTGCTTTTTAAATAATTCGTATAACTAATTAACGATCGAATAGAGTTATCTTCTTGAAATTCTTCATTGTCTCGCAGCGTAATTAGCGGCGGCAGATTTCGCATGGATTCAAACCACCAAAAACTAGCTTCAATCCATTGGTTCTCTTTTAATTTGTATTGAATGTTTTGCATGATTCCATGCTGCTCCAAACTAGCATTCTGAACTTTACGTGTTGGAAAACCCTCTTGTGTTAA
Source organism: uncultured Flavobacteriales bacterium (assembly GCA_905479325.1). Lineage (GTDB taxonomy): Bacteria > Bacteroidota > Bacteroidia > Flavobacteriales_E > Vicingaceae > NORP294. The sequence goes on along the minus strand of CAJQLW010000061.1, from coordinate 10,362 downwards.
ATCTTGGTATTGAAAATTGTTAGCCGCAGTATTTTTAAAAAGCTTTGTTACAGATTGTAATTTCTCATCTCCAACTTGCAGTTTACCATTCCATTGTTCTTGTCCAAAACTACCAACCGTATATGCTACAGCCCCCCGAAGTTGCTTTTTAAAGTTTGGTTGAGATGAAATATTAACCGCACCTCCTATTCCTCCGGCACCGTCTGCAACACTTGACAAGCCATATTTCACATCTACTTCATCCATAAACAACAAAGGGAAGAGCGCCAAATCACTCGTTCCGTTCATGCAAGAGTTAAGTGAAATTCCATTCCAATTAATTTGCGTGTGCTCTGAACCGCTCCCTCTTAATGAAACAGTTGCCAAACTTCCTATGCCATATGATTTGATAAAAAGATGGGATTTTTTAGACAATAAATCTCCCAAATTTGTATGCTGAGGGTGACTTAAAATTGCTGAGTCAATTTTTTCTTGGTTGGCAAACACTGTTTGTTTTGCCTGAATATCAACAGATTTAATCCTTACGGTATCCTTTGCCTGCTGTTGCGCAAAAAGTTGCAATGTGAACAGAAACAAAACGATGTAAGTTAATGATTTCACCTCACAATTATTTTATGATGAGAAGTTGTACTACCATTTTCGAGAAGCAAAGAGTAATACCCCAATAAAAGTGAGGTTAAGTCAATTTTTCTTTGACTAACCGAGCCTTGTTTTAATAGCTTTCCTTCCATGCTTATTACTTTGAATGTCGCTTCGTTAAAATCTACTCCTTCAACAGTTAACATTCCATTTGAAGGGTTCGGATAAACTGAAACCTCATTGAACTTGACTGCATTTTGCAATCCAACGCCATTCATGTAAATAACTCCAACTGCGTCTAGATCAAAGCCTCCTGATGGAAATGGCGTGGGATATTGATCGTTCACGATTTGTCCTTTACTATCACGTTGTGCGTGTTTTGCATCTATGGTTCCAATGGCATCCACAATTCTCACGTGACTGATTGAGTTTAGGTCTAAGCCTGCAACTGAATCTAAATCTGCTAAATCAAATGGGGTTCCATAAAGAACAGTGTACTTTCCTGCCAAATTGTGAACATTGCTAGGGCTTACACTTCCAAAAGAACCCACTGCAACAGATGTATCAGTTAACGATCGTGATGGAAATCGATAAAAATCAATACCATTTGAACTAACTTCAACAAAAGCCAACTCCAAGAAAGTGTGGTTAAAAGCATTTTCAAACACCACAAAATCGTTACCAACTCCATTGTAAATTCTTCCCTCGAATTGAAGCGTAGCAACTCCAGAATCGCCTAAGCTTACAACTGCACCATTTGCTTTTCCTGTTGCTTGCGACCAATCTCCAATCGTGGTTGTATCTGAGTTTAGCGAGGCAATATCTTGCTTCCCTCTTACTACATGAACCGAATTGGCCCAAGCAATAACACTAGTAGAATCAGCATGTATTGCCGTGCAACCATGCTGACCCACTTGCGGAGCAAATGGCCCTTGAGCATAAATGCTCAAGCTAACCACTAACAATAATGTGAATAAACTAAACCTCACCTTATCTCACCATCAATTTTTCCGTAGCTACTTCGCCTTTGTTAAAGATGTTTACAATGTAAAGTCCCGAACTTAATTCGCTTATATCAATTTGATTAAATCCATTTACTTGACTCATCTGTTTAACTAATTTTCCGTTACTTCCAAAAATTTGAATCGTTGTTTCTGAATCAAAAGCTCCATTCACTGAAAAATGATTTTTTGCAGGATTGGGGTACAAAGAATATTGTTGTTTTGATTGAGTTGAAAAACTTAAAATACCTGTTGCTTGACTGTAGAACATTTTAATGGCCTCCGGCGAAGATGCTGTAGAAAATGATTCTACATAATTGCCAGACCTATTGTACACCTTACCCGATGTGTAGCTGAAAAAATCCGTTGATGTAACGTAAAATTTGTGATTCAACGTATCATAAGTAAACGCAGTCACCACCGTATCAATAAGGTTTGAATCAATCATAGTCAAATTACTAAGATTATACGAACCTATTCCTTGGTTCATTCTTAAAAAAGCGGTATCGCCACGAACAGCATACTGAGAGCGGTTTGACACTTTTAAATTTTGATTGGTTGGTATTACTGTTGTTGTTACAAAAGGGAATACCGTTGCATTAACGTCAATAATCGTATTGCTTATAGAATTGAAAATATAAACTCCCGTGCCGTTTGGTTTTACCAACATTTCACCAACATCGCCGGTGTAATTCGTTATTGGTAAGTTCCCAATAATGCTTCTAGTTGAAAGCGTTGCCGCTACTAAGGTTCCTAAGGTGTCTTGATAATTTGGTGCACCGGTAGATTGATTTTGGGTAACTACCAATAAATCCAATGCAGGATTTACCAACATGCACCCTACTCCAGATGCAATATTGATAGAATCTAACAATGCCAAAGTCATTGGGTTGTAGATATAGATATTATAGCCAGTTTTACCATACCAATTTGAAACCACCAACTCGTTGTTTGGTCCCAACACCAACGATTTAGTACTTACACCGGCAAACTTTACCGCCGCAGTTCTTTGGTAGGAACTTAAATCGTAACGTACTATAGAATCCTGTGCAGCAACAATCGCTGCATTTCCGTCTACCAAAACATCTTGAACCGACTGAGTATGTATGGTGTCGATGGTAACTGAAGTTTTTAACTGTGTGTCGTAAATACTGATGGTAACGTTTTCAGATTGGATTCCAAACCTGCCACCGTTGGCTAAAACTGTTTTTTGTGCTACGCTTGCTAATGCGCAAAGAGAAAGAGCAATTGAAAAAGTAATTTTTTTCATTTTCGGTTTTTTTACGATGTCGAATTGTTCGTTTTTAACTCAACATCAAGTTAATAAATAAACCGAGAAAATCATAAAGAGTAAGAAGCCAAAAAACAGGCGAGCTTTCACTTCACTTTTATTCCCGAAAGTATGTTGCTTAAAGGCAGGTCTTCTGACTTACTCCCCTTTGGCCGCCTTCCCAATCGTAACGTAACGAAAAGTGGCATAATTGACCATCGGTTAATGGAGCTTACAGCTGCGGGTACAGTTTCGAAATTTCATCGAATTCCCTTTTAATCTCAATCGAAATTGAAAACCATTAAGCCCAGATTTAACTGGACTGCAAAAATAGTTCAAATTTTAGAGCTGATGCAAACTGTGAAAAAATAAAAACTGTTGCTTTGTTTAATTTTGTGTTATGGGAAAGAAATCAAAAAACAATAGAGTGGTTTATTCAACCAACCCCGACTTTGAGGAGGCTTTTGAAAATGAGGAACAAGAAACGTTAGAGCCAAGTAAACAATTGCTAGAAGTTCATTTAGATAAAAAGAACAGAGGTGGTAAAATGGCTGTGGTGGTAAAAAACTTTGTGGGTACGGAAGAAGATTTAAAAGAACTTGGAAAGATGCTAAAAGCAGCTTGTGGAGTTGGCGGTAGTGTTAAAGATCAAGAAGTTATTATTCAAGGAGATAAGCGTGAGAAAGTAATGGAGGTATTGAACAAAAAAGGATACAAAACAAAACGTGTAGGGAGTTAACTTACAAGTTTTCAGTATCGCCGTTCACGCCCATTCCAAACAATGCAAAGTCATATTTAACGGGGTCTAGCGGATCAAACTCCCGTAAGGCTGCTGTCAGCTCTTCAACCGCCTGCCAATCGTTTTGCTTTCTGTTCAACAATCCTAAACCTCGACCCACATTTCCTGTATGCACGTCTAAGGGAATCATCAAATCTTTCGCATGGTGGTTTTTCCAAATACCAAAATCAACACTATTTTTATCCCTTCTCACCATCCAGCGCAAATACATGTTAATTCGTTTTGCTGTAGACTTTTTCAATGGGTCTGCAATGTGTTTTTGTGTTCGACTCTCATGCTGAATCGAAAAGAATATCTTTTTAAAATTAGAAATTGAGTTTTCTGAACCTTGTTTTTGTAAAAATGCATTTTCAAGACCCCCATGATTTTTATACAGATTTTGAAGGGCTTCAAAAAAGAACTTTAAATCAGTTGCGTTAAACGTTCTATGAACAAAACCATCTGCCTTAGCTAAATCGCTCGATGTATGATTTATTATGAAGTCGTATGGTGCATAATCCATCATTTTTAGAATCTTATTGGAATTTTTAATGATGGTAATTCGTTGCCCCCAAGCAATGGTAGCCGCTAAAAAACCTGAAATTTCAATGTCTTCTTTTGTGGAGAATTGATGAGGAATGGAAATCGGATCGTGCTCAACGAAGTCACTTCGATTATACAAATGATATTTTGCCTCAAGCAAATCAAAAAGCTCTTCAGATTGTTTAACTTTCATAAAATAAATTAATCTTGTGAAAAAAGAGGATTTCCGTAAGTTAAAACTAAAAAAGAAATACGAAGTTCTTCGGAAGGATGGAAAACATTTGGCTAACCGTTATCACGGAAGTTTTTTATGTTCTTTATACGACTTCCACGGCTACTACGTTGAATGTTGGAAACTGATGGGAATCAACATAATTCAATGGATTGAAGTGGTAAACCGAGATGAAATTGTAGACAGCTATTTGGAACATTTTAAAGTTCCTTGAGCCTAACTTCTATGATGCAATTCAGCTTCTTTTCACCCTTTGTTCATAACCGGATAAGCGTACATCTTTAAAAACGTGTCCCTTTTAAACTTTTCATCACCTTCAATTCCATCTATTTTTTTGTTAACGTAGGCTAGAAAATTTTCTTTTTCTTCAATAGAATATTTTTCCGCATGTTCATTAGAATCATTGAATAAATCAAATGCAATGTAATTGGTTGGCATTAATTTATAGGTATCATGAATTTCTCTATCAATTGTTTTTGCTATCAATTGAAACAATTCAGGATTGGTTTTAGGTTGTTGCTTTCCTTCTAGTAATAGATTAAGTGGTCGCCCAAAACTTACTTCTACTTTACCTTTTTTTCCTTGTAAACCTTCGCCCATATGAATCAAGTCTTCCATGGGTTGCTTCTCGTACTTCTCTCCCTTAGCAATAGTCATTAACTCAGGTAAGGTTAACGCGTCGCAAGGATTATATTCGTAAGAAATTGAAACTGGGCAAATGTTCAACTCCTTTAAATTTTCAATGGCTTGAGCAGAGTCTCCTGCTAAATTGAACATTTTAATAAGATTAGGATTGGTTTTATCGTTACCATCCTTACTCCTACCTGATTTATGAGCAATCCAAATGTGTTCGCCTTTATTCTTAATGGTATGGTTAATGTACCGCGAAAGTTGAGTAGAACCATCAAGTTTTTGATCTTTCGACAAGGAACGTTTAACAATAAATGTTTTGTTCAACTTAACCAAATCAACAATCCAAGGAATTTTCATCAAGTTATCTCCAATGGCTATTTCTGCAGTTGAAAATCCTTCCTTTAACAAAGCATAATCCATTAAAGCAGAATCTAAAACAATGTCTCTGTGTGTTGATACAAACAAATAACTTTTGCCTTTTTCTAAGTTTTCAATTCCCGAATAGGACAGCCCTTTGGTAGATTGAGACAAAAGCTTATCGAGTAAAGGAACGATAACCTGAGTTTGAAAATCATAGATCGTTTCTATGCTTCTCATTTTTCGCTCAAACATGGCAAAAGGTACTTCGGGCATTACGTGTTGAATAATTTGACAAAACTGCTCTTCGCCTAACAAGCTATTTATCTTTTCTTTTACCTCGCTATCGTGATACGGGCGTATGTCTTCAAATTCTTCAATATCCTTCATTTCGGCTAAATTAATATTTCAAGTGAAAGCTCACTACATAATCGTTTTTAAACTTCGGTAATTTCTTTTTTCATTTGCTTCTCTACCCAAAATGGGGCAAAAGGAATTAAAGAACAAATTCCATACAAGCCAATTTTAGAAAATTGCCATTTATAGGTGAAACCAATGTACAGCAACTGAAAACCATAGGCTATAAATAAAGCACCATGAGCCCAACCCACATATTTAACCAATTGAGGTAAGTCCATTGCATATTTGAGAGGCATAGCAATTAATAGAAGAACAACAAAAGACATGCCTTCTAAAAAGCTAATTTTTGCAAATAATCTCAGCTGTTTTCTGTACTCTGCTTTATCCATAAATATCATTCAATATCTGTGCTAGTCGAACGCCGGCTTTGTGCAATTGTATTTTAACGGTATCCCAATTTTCATACATGTATTCGTAAGATAAGAATCCCTTATCACCAATATTATAAATTTGCGGACGAAGTGCAACGGCTTCTTCAACCCACACATCTAAATCAGTATTAAAATAGGTGTCATCGTCTGAATTTACAGGGTAGTTTACCACTTCAGCTAACTCTGAAAAACTGTATTTTTTTTCATCAATCATTCCTGAATCCCAAATTCTATGAAGGTTTGAATCATCGTAAAACCATTTAATTTTAACGTTATTACCTCCCCGATCTTCTCCATTGCCAACATGTAAAGGTTGGTGCATATCGCCAACAAGGTGAGTGATCATTCTTATTGCCTCAACTTTTTGCTCTTTGGTAGAAGATTTATCTTTTAGAATTTTTTTCATTCTACCAATTGCCTCATAAACATCCCCTTTTTCCTCATGTTCCACACTTTTGTAGTCTGTTCCTTCAGGAATTGTAACGTAATGCCAGGTTTTGGCATAATCGTACTTTTTATCACTTCTTACTTCGTCCATCCAAGTAGAACACTCAGCTAACGACTCGTGACCCATAATTTCTTGTATGCTTTTTTTAGCTTTTTCAGATAGATAACTCTCAGCAATTTTGCCAATTGCTCTATGCCCTGTTTGTCCCCAGCCAAATGCTGAAATTGATACGCTAATTGCAATAGCGGATAGAATGATGTTTTTCATAATTTATTTTTAACTGTATGTTACTTCTGTTTTTCCATGAGCTTTTGGTTTCCCATCTTCTCCTAAATTTACCATCGTGATATTTTCTATGGTCACAATCGGTTTTTGTGTCATTTTATTTCGTGCAACACAACTCAATGTAATAGAGGTTGTTCCAAACTTTTTCACCTCCATTCCTAGTTCAACAATATCTCCTTGCTTTGCTGAGCTAACGAAGTTAATTTCTGACATGAACTTGGTTGCAATCTTTTTATTATCAAATTGAATCATAGTGTACAACGCAGCCTCCTCATCGATCCACTGCAAAAGCCTACCACCAAACAAATTGTTGTTGGGGTTTAAATCTTCAGGCTTTACCCATTTTCTGGTATTGTAATTCATTTTTAACGCAAAGGTAATTGAATGATATAAATGTAATGTTATGAAACTTAGATAAGATTTTAGCTTATTTTTGACGCACACTTAGACAAAAAATATGCCACGTAAATTCCTCACAATAATTACTTTTCTTTTATTCACAGCAACAGTTTCAGCTCAAAAAACAGACCCAGAGGATGTGGTTAAGGCAAGTTTAAAGGCTTATAACAGTTTAGATTTAGATCTATTTATGTCATATTTTTCTGAAGATATCGAAATGAAAGACTTTGATAATGGCACTGTAAATGCAAAAGGAAAAGAGCAAGTTCGTGCTATTTATGAAGCATTTTTTAAAGCCTCACCAGAGTTACATTCCAAAATAATAGACCGTATTACCTTCGATAATAAAGTAATGAATCATGAATACATTACAGGAGCTCGGGGCAATAAAGAAGCCTTTGAAATTGTTGTAATTTACGAAGTGAACGAGGGAAAAATCACTAGTATGCTCGCCGTTCGTAAAAACAATTAAAACAAATATTAGAAGAATTCCACTGTCCGTAATTTTTATTTTGGATTACTTCTCAGGTTTTACTTTTATAAAAAGTAAATAACCATAAACTTACGTTAAAAGCACTATAGACTATGAAAAAGGTTTTATTTTTTGGCTGTTTCCTGATTTATGGAACTGCTTTGTTTGCACAATCTGAATTTTACAACAAAAATGGCAAGGAAATTTTACCAAGGGAAAGTGATTTTTCAATTGGTATAGATGCTACTCCTTTTTTTAGTTATTTAGGAAATATTTTTAATAATAGTGAGAACAATCGACTGGATAGCATTGGAGGTCAAATCCCATTCACCATCTCAGGGAAATACTTTTTAAGAGATCATATGGCGATTCGAGCTTCAATTGGCGCTAGGTTTTCAAACTTTTCTTCTAAAGCTTTTGTAGATGATTTATCAAATGCCGATACTGCGCTCACGTTAAGTGACGAAACCATAAATAAAGCCTTACGAATTGCAATTGGAGGTGGTTTAGAATTCAGAAGAGGTCATGGCAGACTGCAAGCTTTTTATGGACCACAAGTAACTGTTTTATATTCAAAAGCAAGCACTGAATTTAATTATGGAAATGATTTATCAGAGATAGCTCCAGCAGGAACACCTTCTTTTGCGGCAATGTTAGCAGAACAAAAACAAGGTGACATTTTAGATATAGAACTTGGAGGGTTTGTTGGTGTTGAATATTTCTTTGCCCCTAAAATTTCAATTGCCACTGAGTTTGGAATTTCATTTAGATATGTAAATCAAAATGAAGGAGAAGTAATTTTAGAAACATTCGAGAGAACAAATCTGATTATTATTCCAATAGAAAATAGATCTCAAATTACAAATAGAACGCCGGGGTTCTATTTGCTGGAACTCGACACAAAACCTACCGCAGCCATTTCCCTTAATTTTTATTTTTAAATAGGTATTCAGACACTTCGAACTACCCGAAGTGTCTGAAAATAAGTTTTAGGACCTATAAACTTAGAAATTAAGACGCGAATGTATAAAACTATACATTCTCCCCTTTTAACATTTTGTTCCAATACAAATATGGGAGCATGAATTTTTTTAGCATCCATAATCTCCAATGTTCTTTATCTGAATTAAAAATTAGCAATTGCTTTAACTTAGGATCCGGTGTAAAGTTAGAGTCGTAATCAAATTCTGCGAGGACCATTTTTCCATAACCTGTAACCAATGGACAAGAAGAATAACCGTTGTATCTGTTAGCGCTTATATTTTCAGACTTTGCAAGTCTAAGTAAATTTTCTACAACAATAGGAACTTGCTTTCTAATAGCGGCTCCTGTTTTAGCTGTTGGTAAGGCAGCAGCATCACCTAAACCAAAAACATTAGCATATTTTGTATGTTGCATCGTTCCTATATCCACTGAAATCCAACCTACATCATTAGCCAATGAAGAATTTTTTATAAAATCTGGCGCGGATTGCGGCGGTGCAAGGTGTAACATGTCGAAATGTATGCCTACTAAATTATTCTCTCTACTAATTTTTAACTGTTTTGGGTTATAATTAATTGTTTCGTCAATATCGGTATCGTGAGACTTATCTTCTAAAAGTACGCAACCTCCAACTTTTGGATCTTTCGTTATTTCATACCATGCTATTTTTTTATCCCCATCTACCTTTACTAATTTATGGTTGTAGCGAACATTAATATCTTTTCTATCAATGACCTCCATTAACGTTTTTGCAATTGGCTTTACTCCAAAAATAACTCCTCCCGGGGTTGCAAATACCACCTTAGTTTTCTCTCTTATTTCTGCCTTTCGGTAATGGTCATCCGCTAAGTACATAATTTTTTGAGGTGCTCCTCCGCACTTGATAGGAGTTGCAGGCTGCGTGAATAAAGCTGTTCCGCCCTTGAAATTCTTCAGTACTTGCCACGTGTGTTCCGGATCTGTGTAATTACTACAAACTACGCCCTTGTCTATTGCTTCTGTTAAACCTTCAACTAAACTATTATCAATTTTTATTCCCGGCGCCACCACTAGAAAATCATAGTTATATTTCTTTCCTGTAGTTGTCTCTACAATATTGTTTTCAGGATCAAATTTTGAAGCATATTCTTTGATCCAATTAACCCCTTTAGGCATAACAGAAGCCATGCTTCTTTTGGTATCTTCAAAGTTATAAGCGTCTGCTCCCACCAAAGTCCAAGCAGGTTGATAATAATGATTATCTGCAGGTTCTATAATTGAAACCTTATGCGATGACTGTTTTAACAATTGAGCAGCCGTCATGATGCCCGCTGTTCCACCTCCTATTATAATTATATGCTTCATGTTTTATTTATTTTCGTGAAAGTTGGGAAAAAACAATAAATACATGTGTAACAAAAGTTGCACAAACTAGTAATTGACTTTAATTTAACGCCTTAAAAATAGAATGTACCTTACTCTTATTCCTGTATTTAAACTTTACAAATTTTTTATAGTCTGACGCATTGTGTTTTTGCAGCAAATGGTATATTTGCCGTCCGAAATTTTGGCGAGGTAGCTCAGCTGGTTAGAGCGTCGGATTCATAACCC
>CAJQLW010000060.1 GCA_905479325.1 uncultured Flavobacteriales bacterium | reverse complement strand
AGCAAAAACAAGAAGGCATTGACATTTGCGAAAAAGTAACAAAGGCACATCCAGAAGATGCAAAATCGTATGCGCTACTAGCCGACTTTCAGTATTTCGACAACCAAGTAACTGCTGCAAAAGAATCTTACATCAAGACCATTTCATTAGACAGTAGCCGTTTTCCGGTATGGAACCAGCTCATTTTTATTTTCGCAGACGAAGGAGATACGACAGAACTCGTCAATTACAGCAAAAGAGCCATCGACTTATTTCCAAACCAACCTACCGTTTATTTAACTTACGGAATCGGTCTCAGTCAGCAAGGTGAAAATGAAAAAGCAATTGAATATTTAGAATTGGGGAAAGACTTAGTGCTCGATAATCCTTCTTTAAAAAGTCAGTTTTATAGCTCTTTGGGCGATGCACACCATAGTTTGAAAAACAATGTTGAATCGGATAAAAATTACGACAACGCGTTGCAAATAGACCCCAACAGTGTTATTGTGTTAAACAACTACAGCTATTACCTTTCTTTGCGAAACGAGGACTTGGAAAAAGCTAAAAGAATGTCCGCCAAGTCCAACAATCTAGCGCCTAATCAAGCTTCCTTTCAAGATACTTACGCGTGGATTCTTTTTCAGCTAAAAGAGTACGAAGAAGCAGATGTGTGGATTACTAAAGCCATCAATAATTCTGCGCAACCTAGTGGCGTGATTTTGGAGCACAAAGGAGACATATTATTTCATCTAGGGCAAATCGAAGAAGCGTTGAAGTACTGGGAAAAAGCCAAAATCGTAGGAGGTGCTTCAGAACAAATCAATAAAAAAATAACCGATAAACGCTACCATGATTAAGCAGTTAAAGGTCATATCGCTACTCTTTGTAGTGCTCACATTTTCTGCTTGTAAATTGCAGAAAAATGCCAAGAGGAAGGATTTGAAGGTAAACAAGACAACTTATTTGTTCGAGCAAATGGACAAGAATGAGTTTGAGTTTGAAAACCTTTCGCTAAAGGCAGCGGTGCAATTGTATCAAAACGACAAAAAAACTCCTTTTAAAGCCAACATTCGACTCAGAAAAGACAGTTTGATTTGGGTTTCTATAACCCCTGCGTTAGGAATTGAAGTAGCTCGAGTAATGATTACCACCGATTCTGTAAAAGTGCTTAACAGAATAGACAGAAACTACTTTATTGGCGACTACGAGTACATTAACAAACGCTTTAATATAGATTTAGAATTTAGCACTATACAATCTATTTTAGTTGGTAACGCTATTGCCTTTGAGCACGATGAAAAAGTAAACCTATCCATAGATAAGGAAAAGTTTTACCTTGGAAACATGAAGAAACGAAAGGTAAAAAAAGCAAATGAAAAGCCCGGAAGAATTGAAAAACAAAAAGAAGAAGTTGTAAGCCTATGGATTGATCAGAGCTCCTTCAAAGTGCGCAACTTTATATTTTCAGACTTACTAGCTAACCGATTTTTAACCGGGCAATACGAAAAGTTTGAACAAGTTGAAGATCAATTCTTACCAAGTGATTTAACCTTTGACTTTCAGTCTGAAAAACCGGCTAAAGTGGATTTACAATATTCCAAGGTATCTTTAGAAGGACCCTTAAAATTCTCATTCAATATCTCCTCAAAATATGAACAGGTATTTTATTAAAAACGTTTTTCTATTAGTGGTTTTGTTTGGTGGGGTTCTGCTAAATGCATCGGCGCAGTCGAAAAAATCGTTGCAAAACAAAAAGAAAAAGCTGCAACAAGAAATTCAATACACGAACAAGCTTTTAGAGGAAACAGAAAAGACAAAAAAGACCTCTTTGAATCAATTACAGCAACTCAACAAAAAAATATCCTCACGAGAAAAGCTAATTCAAACCATTGAGCAAGAAATTAAATTACTGAACGACAGCATTCAAAATCAAGTTTCAACGGTTGACAGTTTAGAGGTAAACCTAACTGAATTGAAAGCGGAATATGCGGAAATGATTCGCAAAGCATATAAAAATAGAAGTGACTATAATAAGTTAATGTTCTTATTTTCTGCCGATAATTTTAACCAAGCTTATAAACGGTTGAACTATTTTCAGCAATACGCTCGTTACAGACAAGAACAGGCTGAGCGAATTAAAAAGCAACAATCGGAGATTGACAAACAGATTAAGATTTTAGAAGCCATTCGAAAAAGTAATGAAGGCTTGCTGAAAGCTGAGTTAAATGAAAAAAACACCTTAGCTTCTGAAAAATCGAAAAAAGAAAGCGTGGTTTCGAGTTTAAAAGGAAAAGAAAAAGAGTTGCGCGCCCAACTGGAAAAAAACAGAAAAGATCAGAAAAAAATAAACGATGCCATTCAGCGGATGATTGCCGAAGAAATTCGGAAAGCTAGAGAAGCTGCTGCGAAAAAAGGAAAGTCAGACAAAGGATTCCCAATGACTCCTGAAGCAATAGAGTTGAGCAACTCCTTTACAGCAAACAAAGGCAAGTTACCTTGGCCTGTTACCGAAGGTATAATTGTATCAAAGTTTGGTAATAACCCACATCCTACTCTACCAAATGTTACTGTAGAGAATTATGGAATTGACATTTCTACAAAGAAAGGGAATGTAGCGAGAGCAGCTTTCGACGGCACAGTTTCAAAGGTGCTTAACGTACCAGGTTTAGGGAAAGTAGTATTGCTGAAGCATGGAGAATATTTTACAACCTACACATATTTTAAAGAGGTATTTGTAAATACAGGCGACAAGGTTTCTACCAAGCAAGATTTAGGAACGCTGATCATTGAAAATGGAGAGAACACCTCAAACATGCACTTTGAAATTTGGAAAGCTCAGGGACAGGGAAAACCGGTTAAGCTTAACCCTAGCAGTTGGATTTATAAAAATTAAATTCCAGTTCTAATTACGAAGCCAATTCCTCAAGTAAATCCGTCCATTTTCTAGCATCTGCATCAAAAGTTAACGTCGCTTTCTTGTAAAAAGCTTCTCTCTTTTCTAAGTTTTCCGAAATAAACGCCTTCAACTCTTCGTCCGTTAGCTTAGCGACCAAGGGACGCTTGGCTTTATTTTGGCGCAACCGGCCTAAAATTGTCGTTGCAGCTCGTTTTATGTATATGGAAGTTCCGCGTTCATTCACATACTTCATGTTTTCGTGAAAACAAGGCGTTCCGCCACCCAAAGCAATCACGGCTTTTGTAGTTTCGGGAATTCTTCTCAACACATCGGCCTCTAGTTGCCTAAAATAGGCCTCTCCTTTTACTTCAAAAATTGTAGTGATACTTTGTCCCTCTTTTCGTTCAATTTCTTCATCTAAATCAATGAAATCAAATTCGAGTTTTCGTGCTAGTTTTTTTCCTTTAGAAGTTTTGCCCGAGGCCATAAATCCAATTAGAAAAATGGGGTACTTCATTTTAATGGCGAATCTGGTTCATTCTTCATTTCTTTAAATACCACTCGCTGCAAAAACTTAGGGGCCCATTTCGATAGAAAAACGGCAAGTTTCCCTTCCGTGGTTAGCACCAAGCTTTGTTGGCGCTTCACAATGCTATTATAAATGTCTTTTGCCACCTCTAAAGGCTGCATCATTTTAGCTTCAGATCTTGGCGACTCACCCTGAGCGGTTCCATCGGCGGTTAAAGCAGAATTTCGGATGTTTGATGCGGTAAAACCCGGACAAGCTACCAACACATGGATGCCTTTCTCAAAGTTTTCAAGCCTCAACGCATCCAAAAAGCCGTGCATGGCATATTTTGAGGCAGAATAAGCCGTTCGCGCAGGCAAGCCAACGTAGCCGGCAATTGAAGAAACACCTACAATACTTCCTTTTGTTTTTAAGATGTGCGGCAAGGCAAATTTGGTGCAATTCACCATACCAAAAAAGTTAATGTCCATGATTTCTCGAATCACGTGTAACTCTGTTTCGTTGAAAATGGCGCGCATTGAAATGCCGGCATTGTTGATCAGCACATCTATTTGATGGTACTTCTTAATCGTTTCTACAACCAAGTTTTCGCAATCTTCCGGCTTAGAAACATCACAAGGCACAATCATGCAGCTTCCTCCCTTTTCCTCTATCGTTTGCTTAACTGTTTTTAATTTGTCTACAGAACGAGCAGCAAGTACCACATTGGAGCCTTTTGCGGCAAAATACAATGCAGTTGCCCTTCCTATTCCCGAAGATGCGCCTGTAACTATGACAACCTTGTTTTTCATACTACTTTGCTAAACTAAGCTTTCTTAGTTTTGTTTTGCATTTTCAAATTTAAAATAAGCATGACAATCTTAGCGGTTAATAGCGATAAAACTGAAAAAGAATTTCACCAGCTGCCTTTTACCATTTATAAGAATGATAAATATTGGGTACCTCACTTAAAGCAAGACATTGAAAAAGTGTTTAGTAAAACTCACAATAAGTTTTTTAGACACGGGGAAGCGGTGCGTTGGATTCTTCAAAAAGAGGGTAAAACAATTGGAAGAATTGCTGCATTTATCAATGAAAAGGCCAATAAAAAGTCGAATACCAAAATAGGTGGACTGGGTTTTTTCGAATGTATAGACAATGAACAAGCTGCATTTGCACTATTCGATACCGCTAAACAATGGATTGCCGACAAAGGTATGGACACCATTGAAGGCCCCATTAACTTTGGAGAAAAAGATAAGTACTGGGGGTTGATTATCGAAAATTTCGAGTATCCTCCCTATTACAATCAAAATTACAACCCTGCCTATTACGTGCCGTTCTTCGAGAATTATGGCTTTAAAAAATACTACGAACAGTTCATTTTTTACCGCAATACAACTGATGAATTAATTCCACTGCTTAAAGAAAAGTCGACAAGAATTAGAAAGGACCCTAAGTTTACGTTTGGCACCATTAAAAAGAACAACTTGGAGAAGTATGCGGAAGACTTTAGAACCATTTACAACAGAGCTTGGGTGAAACACGAGGGTTTTGCAGGAATGGAAAAACGGCAAGCCATGACCATTATGAAAACCATTAAGCCCATTCTGGATGAGGACCTCATTCATTTTGCTTATTACGATGGAAGACCTGTTGGCTTTTTTATTGCTCTACCTGAAATTAATCAGATTTTTAAATACGTGAATGGAAATTTAAACTGGTGGGGAAAACTGAAGTTTTTATACCACAAATTAACTGGTACTTGTACCACCTTTTTTGGCTTGGCTTTTGGCATTGACCCAGATTTTCAAGGAAAAGGATTGGAAGGAGCCATTTTTGACGAATGCAAACGCATTGTAAATGCCAATGGAAGCTATAAAGATGTGGTGATTACTTGGATTGGAGATTTCAACCCAAAAATGATTCATGTTATTGAAAACTTGGGCGCTACAAAACTAAGAACACTTGCCACTTACCGGTATTTAATGGATCGAGAGGCGGAATTTACACGAGCCAAAATTATACAGTAAACTGACTTTCAAGAGGTAGAAAAAAAGATGACTTTTTTTTCAAAAAAATGAAAAAAAGATTTGTCATATTAACCTTAACTGGTATCTTTGCCGTCCGAAAAAAAATGACTCGTTAGCTCAGCTGGTAGAGCACGTCCCTTTTAAGGATGGGGTCCTGGGTTCGAACCCCAGACGAGTCACAAAAATCGGAAAGGCTAACTTCAACGTTGGCCTTTTTTTTGTGCCGAAAAGTTTAGAGGGAGTGATAAGCGATGCCTTGAGCTTATCGAAAGGTTTATGCTGAGGAGGCACG
>CAJQLW010000059.1 GCA_905479325.1 uncultured Flavobacteriales bacterium | reverse complement strand
TTCCGTTACATTTCGCACAGACAACTCCTGCCTGATCTCTATATTCTTTAAACTTATTCTTACAGCTCTGTTCGTCGGGAAACTCTGAAATAAAACTAATTAGCGACATATAATTACATTTTTAACCTAAGGTAAATATACGGATATTCATTTTACTTTTTTAACGGAGAGGTTTTTTATGAGCTGCGAAAAAAAGACGAGTTTATGAATTATTTAAAGTCTGGGCGAGTGTATAAACAGAGCATGCTTAACGTCAGAAAACAAAGCTTGGATTACGTCAATTTTATACGCAGCAATATTCGGAAGGAAATTGCTCGTAGAAAAGCGGAAGAATAAAAACCGTTAAATCCGTTTTACGAAATTCGCCTGCTCTGCAGCTTACCAAGTAGACTAAGATAATGTTAGTTTTGCGCCATGAACGAACCACAGAAAAAAGCCTTTGTCATTTTAATCTTTTCTTATTTCATTTTTATTATCGCCATGGTAATGAACTTGTATTTTTCTCGACAAGCTAACGGAATGGACGGACAAGGGATTTCATTTGGAAAGGATGTCAGCCTTAGGGTGATATACTTGTTATTTTCTATTATGGCGATCAGCAGTTTTGTAACCATTGCCAAAGAAAATAAGAAAGCTAAAGCTCCATTAACGCAGCTCTTGTTTCCTTCCTTTCTAATTATTTTGCCCGTATTGATTTTATTGGGTCAAGTGGTTTCTTTGGTTCAGGTGCTTGCGCAGTAAAAAACGACAAATTTGCACTTCAAACATTGCTTCACTTATAGCATGCTGTGCACCGCCTAAATTCAAGTAATTCTCCCTAAACCGGATCTACGTCCACAACAACTCGCACCGACTTGTACACATCGTGAACAGCAAATAGCTGTAATTCTTCTTTTAACAGCTCCTTGGCCTTTTTTATAGAAGCCTTGCTTTCAATCTTGAAGAGAATGTTCTGATGGTAAAAGTTTCGAATTCGTGCAATTCCAGGAGCTTCGGGACCTAGAATTCTAGCACCAAACTTTTGTTTCAGCCGGTTTGCTAAATGTGTGGCAGCCTCTTCTATTTTTCGCTGATCTCTGTGCTTTAGGGTCAGTTGAATTAATCGATAAAATGGCGGATAATGAAAGTTTCTTCGATCAATTAGTTCATTTCGATACATGCCTAAGTAATCACTATCAATAACCTGACGAATGATTTGGTGTTCTGGGTTGAAGGTTTGAATTAAAACCTGACCTCTGTCCTTCTTCCTGCCTGCCCTACCAGAAACTTGCGACATTAATTGATAGGATCGCTCAAACGCTCTAAAGTCAGGAAAATTGAGCATATTATCGGCATTTAGCACGCCAACCATTCCAACATTCTCAAAATCCAAGCCTTTTGTTACCATTTGTGTTCCTACCAAAATATCAATTTCCTTTTCTTCAAAAGCGGTAATAATTTGATGATAGGCTTTCTTCGCTCGGGTGGTATCCAAATCCATCCGCCCAATTTTTGCTTTTGGCAGAAAAATGGCCAACTCCTCTTCAATCTTCTCCGTTCCAAAACCTTTTACTTGCAAATTGGTGTCGCCGCACGAAGGGCACGCCGTTGGCAAGTTTGTGTGATAGCCACAGTAGTGGCAATTTAGCTCTCGTTTAAACTTATGATAGGTTAAACTCACATCGCAGTTCACGCATTGCGGTGCATTTCCACAAGTATCACACATCATTACAGGCGAATAACCTCTTCTATTTTGAAAAAGTATAATTTGCTTCCCCGCTTCTAAGTTCTCCTCCATCATTTTTAGCAATTCGGGAGTAAAGTGTGAGTTCATCTTTTTTTTCCGAGTTGCTTCCTTTACGTCAGCGCAAGTAATTTCGGGCATTGTAACATTCCCGTGCCGTTTTGAAAGAGTTACTAAACCGTATTTCCCCTCTGTAGCATTGGTATAACTTTCTATTGAAGGTGTGGCAGAACCCAGCAACACTTTTGCTCCTTGCATGTGCGCAAGAACCAATGAAGCGTCTCTCGCTTGGTAACGCGGAGAAGGATCATACTGCTTAAAAGTATTCTCATGCTCTTCGTCTACAATGATCAATCCCAACTTTGAGAAAGGCAAAAACAAGGACGATCGAGCACCGAGTATAATTTGAAAATCTTCATAATGTCCCGGATTAAATTTCAAGACATTGTTCCAAACCTCAACCCTTTCGTTTTCATTAAAACGAGAGTGAAATACACCTACCTTTTCACCAAAAATAGCTTGTAAACGAGTAACAATTTGAGTGGTTAAAGCAATTTCAGGAAGCAAATACAATATTTGCTTTTTCGCATCTATGGCTTCTTGAATGAGCTTAATGTATATCTCCGTTTTACCAGAAGAAGTAACCCCATGCAAGAGCACTGTCGACTTCTCTTTAAAGTGCGCTTTAATTTCTTGATAGGCCGTTTGCTGGTATTCGTTGAGTTGCTTTTCTTTTGAACTAGCCTCCGTAGTGATTAGTCGTCCAGCCTCTACTTTGTAGACCTCAAAAATCTCTTTTTGAACCAACTGATTCACTAGCGAAGAGGTTGCATTAACCACCTTTTGTAACTCTACCTTTTTTACTTCCTTCGGGTTCGAAGTGTAACGACCATTCAGTTGAATGAACGACATGAGCAACTCTAGTTGCCTCGGCGCTTTTTCTAATTGGTCAAATATCTCTTTCAGATTCTCTTCTTTGTTTGCCTCAAAAGTTAAGCGGACATAATCTACCATTTTGGGCTTGTAACGGTTTTTCAGTTCCTCTTCTACCATTACCGCTTTTTTCTCAATCAGCGATTTAATTTTAGATTGAACATGTTTAATGTTCAAAATTTGAGAGATTTCGCTTAAGTCTAATACATTTCTAACTTCCAAGGCTTCTACCACCAGGTATTCATCGTCTGTTAAATGATCTATGTTTGCTTGATATTCAGGATGAAGTAAAACCCTTGTTTCACTTGCCAAGCGCAAACCGCCGGGTAAAGCGGTAACCATTACATCTCCAATATTGGCCATGTAATATTCTGCAATCCAATTCCAAAATTTAAGCTGAACCGGATGAATAATTGGATGCTCGTCGAGTATAGCTTCAAGATATTTGGCTTGATAACTTGCCGGTGGAGTGGTGTGCACAGATTCTACGATAGCAGAGTATTGCTTTTTTCCTTTTCCAAACTGAACAATCACCCGCTGACCAATCGCAATGTCATCATTCCATTCATGCGGAACTCTGTAGGTGAACGTTTGTGGCAATGCCAAAGGCAATATAACTTCTACAAATTTGGTTTCTCTTACACTCATTCTACGACAATAGCTCTGCCAAATGCAGTAAATTCTTGTTTATCTTCTGATGGTGTTTAATCGCTTTTTCAAAACTAGTAAAAGCTATTTTTCTGTTGATTACACCAACCATTTCGTTCTTTCTTCCTTCCAATAAGGCTTCTACTGCTGCCTTTCCAAGCATACTTGCCAAAACTCTATCGGCAGCAGAAGGACTTCCGCCCCGCTGCACGTGACCCAATACGGTCACTTTAGTTTCAAATTGCTTGTATTTTTCCTTCACTTTTTCAGCGATTTCATAGGCTCCTCCACCATCGTCTCCTTCAGCCACAATAATAATCGAACTCGTCTTTTTATGTGCCCTACTTTGCTTCAATCGTTCAATCAAATTGTCAACAAACGTTTCTGTTTCAGGAATTAATATTGTTTCAGCACCAACAGCAATACCGGAACGAAGTGCAATGAAACCTGCATCTCTTCCCATTACCTCAACAAAAAACAAGCGATCGTG
Organism: uncultured Flavobacteriales bacterium; assembly: GCA_905479325.1. Lineage (GTDB taxonomy): Bacteria > Bacteroidota > Bacteroidia > Flavobacteriales_E > Vicingaceae > NORP294. The sequence goes on along the minus strand of CAJQLW010000059.1, from coordinate 32,021 downwards.
TGCATCTGCCGTATCGCGAATTTTATCTACTGCTTGCACCACTGTATTGAGCGCCGTATCATATCCAATGGTATTGTCAGTGCCAAACAAATCATTGTCAATAGTGCCGGGGCAGCCAATGAAAGGAATTCCATGCTCTTGGTAAAAAATTTGCGCTCCAGTAAACGTTCCATCTTTGCCAATTGCTACCACACCATCAATGTTGTGCTTTTTTAAATTCTCTGCCGCTTTGGCCCTTCCTTCCACTGTTCTAAACTCATCGCAACGGGCACTCTTTAAGATAGTTCCTCCTCGCTGAATAATGTTACTCACCGATTGAAAGTCCATCGGGATAAAATCTCCTGAAATCATACCCGCATAAGCTCTTACAATGCCAACTACCTCAAGGTTATTGCGCAGAGCCGTTCTTACCACAGCGCGCACGCATGCATTCATACCGGGAGCATCTCCACCAGAGGTTATTATGGCAATTCGCTTCATTGTTTCGTTTGTTTCAAAGGTATTGAAAGCAGTTGAAAGAGAAGCAAAAGTACAGGCAACAACTTCACCCTAAAACATAAATGTGAATTAGCTTTTTGACCAGGCCATCTATAATTGCTAATTTAAATGTAATCAGGACTCTAAAATTTAAAAGAATAATCATTTAATTTCGCTAAAAAACCAATGAGAAACTTCCTCCTCTTTTTTGCCTTATTCGCATTAACTGCCTGTGGAAATGACGACGATGATACAATTGTTGATTACACGGCGCAAAATGATGCAGAAATTCAGACTTACCTTGCTGATAATACTATTACTGCACAAAAAAGTAGTTCAGGTTTGTATTATGTAATTAACCGAGTTGGAACCGGAGAGCGACCCAACAGCACAAGCAATGTTACGGTCGTCTACAAAGGCTATTTAACTAACGGAAACGTATTCGACGAGAGCAACGCCAATGGAATTACATTAAACCTACAGCAAGTAATTAAAGGGTGGACAGAAGGAATTACCTATTTTAATGAGGGTGGAAATGGGAAATTGTTTGTACCGGCGCATTTAGGCTACGGAGGTACGGCAAGAACCAGAATTCCTGCCGGCTCGGTACTGATTTTCGACATCAATCTCCTTTCGGTGAACTGACATTACCGTTTAACATAATACTACTTCATTTTTTTCTCTAATTTTCTATAATTGAAACATGAAAAGCAAAGAAAAAATAGTTATCGTTCTCAAATGGCTGATGATAGTCGTTTGTTTTTTTGGGGCACTTGCTTTACTTAATGAATCTCTAAATCTTCAGCAGTACAAACCCTCTACCCCTTCTGAAAAAATTATAAATATTTTTGGAATTTTATCGGCTGCATTATTCGTTTTGGGAGTTCATGAATTAGGCCATTTAACCATGGGATTATATCATGGTTTTCGGTTCGAACTATTCGTAGTTGGACCACTAGGTATAAAACGAGTAAACGACTCCATTAAGGTATACTTTAACACAGACTTTGCATTATTCGGCGGCATTGCAAGTACTTCTCCATCTGCCCAACAAGTTGATGTTCCAAAAAAGTTTACTCAGGTTCTATTGGCAGGTCCCATTATTTCTATGCTATTTGCGTTAGTATGCTTTGTATTAGTTCCAATTATTGGAAACCCATTTGCGAGTATTGCCTTTACAGCAGGAGCTATTTCACTAGGTATTTTTATTGTCACTACCTTCCCTGAAAGAACGGGTGTTTTTTACACCGATAGGAAACGTTACCAACGACTAATTACTCCCGGGAAAGAACAAGATGTTGAACTAGCAATTCTGAGAATTATGGGTAACTTTTCAAAAGATAATTCATATAAAGATGTAAATCAGGAAGACATTGAAACCTTGTTGTCGGCTGAATTGCCCTTTTTTAAGTTGTATGGCTATTTTAACAAAATTTGTTTTGAGTTAGAGAATTTTGGAAATGTAGAAGAAGCAACATTACAAGCCTACCAGTTTAATTCAAAAGGACTACCAAAAAATATGTTATCGGCTTGGAGTAAAGAAATAAAATCCTTTGAAGATAAATTTGCAAGGCAGGTTAATTGATAATTCAGGTCACTCTGTATTATTGATTGCATGAAGCTTCTCGGTTTATCTAATAATTCATTTCATTTTTTTAAAAAAATATCAACGTACAAAATCAAAGCTGGTTGAATTAAAGATAATTTTTTGTACGACAAGAATAAATGCGCATCTTGCTCCATTCTGAAGGGACAATTTTTAATAAAACTGTGTCTTTAAAATCTTACTAAAAAAAATTACAAACCAATTACGATGAAAAATACTACAATTTTTGCCCTTGTCCTTCTATGCTTTGCTTGCGGAGAGCAAAAAACATCGAAAACTGAAACTGCACCACAAGAGTCCAATCAATTTCCAACCGATTCCCTAGATTATAAACTTGACAGTTTGTACCAAATTGGAATATTTAATGGCTTCACCGGAACTGTGGTGGATACTTCTGGAATATTATACAACCAAGGTTTTGGTTATGCCGACATTGCTGCTAAGAAACCCTACACCAAACAAACGGTGATTAACATTGCCTCTATTTCCAAAGTGTTTATTGGCGTAGCGCTGATGAAAGCACAAGAAATGGGATTGTTAAACTTAGACGACCCAATAAACAAACACTTGCCCTTTGCCGTGAGCAATCCAAATTTTCCAAATGAGTTGATTACCATTCGACAATTGGCTACGCACACCAGTTCTATTGTTGATACAGAAACGTACATGGAAACTTCTTACACCAATAATGAAGATATTCCGATAGCAAACCATTTGCTAGAACGATATGAGACCTATTACCAAAATCCTTCAGACCAATGGAAGCCGTTAAACGTTTACATGCAGCAGCTATTTAATACAGAAGCAAGCAATTACGATATAAACATATTTAATAATACAAAGCCGGGAGCAATATTTGACTACAGTAATGTAGGAGCAGCATTATGCGCTTTAGTAATTGAATCAGCGAGCGAGCAGCCTTTTTATGAGTTTACCCAAGAACATATTTTTGACCCCTTAAAAATGAACGCAACAGCATGGAGAATGCAAGATGCTGATACCATTCAATATTCTAAGCTTTACTTAGACACGAACCTTCTGCCCTATTACACCATCCTCTCGTACCCAGACGGCGCGCTAATTACTTCTAGCACCGACTTGGGTAACTTTTTAGTGGAATGGATGAAAGGCTATTCCGGCAAAGGAACATTGCTAAGTAGAGCAAGTTACCATGAAATTTTTAAATCTCAATTGCCCGATAGTGCGTTTGGTGGAAAAGAGAATTTTAACGTTGGCCTTTTTTCTGAAAAAGAGTTAGCCTACAGCGTGATTGGTCATACTGGTGGAGACCCTGGCACAAATACCATGATGTTTTTTGATACAGAAAAAATGCAAGGCAGAATTTTCATTACCAACACCGATTCTGACAAAGAAAACAGCAAGGAAGTGTTTTGGGGAATTTGGGATGCGCTGGGGACATATGAATAGAATAATCTCCAACAAATATCAAAAGTTTATAATTTACTTTTATCTTGCTTTTCCAAAAATAACAAGCCGATCGATATTTTTAAAAGAATTTTAATCATATCACTAACCTCAAGTTGTACATAAAAAAAAAGGAGCCATTAAAAAACTGATTATTATTTCATTAGTCCTTATTTCAAATCAGCATGCATTTGGACAAGTTAAAGTCAAATATGAAATAAATTGCGATTCTATATTGCCTATAAATAAAGACAATCATCGACCAACGAAAAACGGTTGGTTCATGGCAACAACAAATTTAAGTAAGCCTAGCGATTGGAAAAATAAAGACACCATAACTCTTTCTACCTTCACAAATGAAAATCTCCAAAATAACATTTCTATAATTAGTCTATCGCCATCTGAAAAGATAAACACGAATGAAGGAGAAATAACTTTTTCATCTTTAATTCATTTTGGAACAGGAGAATATGGCGAAAACCAGGATAGTTCTTACTATACGGTCTTCGTATTAAAAAATGATACTCTATGCATTAAGGAAACGTTTAATGGGATAAATTGGAGAGGGAGAGCATACAAATTCAAGATTGTTTGGACAGGCAGAAATTGTTGCCAGTGGATTAGAATAAATCCAACAAAACGAAAACTGTACCCTAAAAAAATAAAAAGTCTTGATAAGCGGGGTACAGTAAGAAATTATTAAGCACTCAGCGCGCCCCTAAGAGTTCCGGCCTTTTGGGTCGAACCGGTTGTATATTCGAGGCAGTAAGCATAAGATGGAGCTCACTTCGATTCCGTTGCACTTCACTCAGCGCAAGCTTCTCGCCCTACATTCTTGTTTTAAAAAAGTTCAAAAAAAAAGGACTACCATTTCTGATAATCCTTTTTGGGTGGAAGATCGGGCTCGAACCGACGACCCCCGGCACCACAAACCAGTGCTCTAACCAACTGAGCTACATCCACCATTTTTGCGACGAATCGCTTACCCGATAAATTGGGGCTGCAAATATAAAAAAACCTTTGAAGGTAGAATCCAATGTTGAAAAAAATATTTCGAGCGAGCGCTAAAATCATAAGCCTAAAAAATGCCCTACCCAGTCGCTTCATTCAACGTAGGTCAACCAAACTTATTTATTTTCTATCACACAATTTATTTCATAAACAATAGTTCTTTGAGGATTTTTACGCTAACAGTATTACAATTTTTCGTTTTTTTACAATAGAACTAAATTGATAAGCATGAATTCACATGAAATTGATTATACGATTTTTGGAGACGACCTACAATGCGTAGAAATAGAATTGGATCCAAATGAAACGGTAATTGCTGAAGCAGGAAGCATGATGATGATGGATCAAAGCATTGAAATGAACACCATTTTAGGCGATGGTTCAAAGCAAGACGAAAGCATCTTTGGTAAATTATTCTCGGCGGGCAAAAGAGTTTTAACCGGAGAAAGTCTTTTTATGACAACCTACACACAAAGAGGCCACTCAAAAGCAAAAGTCACTTTTGCCGCGCCGTACCCTGGAAAAATAATTCCAATGGATTTAAGTCAATTTGGCGGTAGAATTATTTGTCAGAAAGAGGCATTTCTATGCGCCGCAAAAGGAGTATCGGTTGGTATTGAGTTTCAACGAAAACTTGGCGTAGGCTTTTTTGGCGGTGAAGGTTTTATTATGCAGAAATTAGAAGGTGATGGATTGGCTTTTCTTCATGCAGGTGGGACGGTAGTAAAAAAGACTCTTGCGCCTGGCGAAGTATTAAATGTTGATACAGGATGTTTAGTAGCGCTAAGCTCTAAGGTAAACTACGACATTCGTTTGCAAAAAGGAATTAAAAATTCGCTGTTTGGTGGTGAAGGCCTTTTCATTGCAACTTTGCAAGGCCCAGGTGAAGTCTGGATTCAATCGATGCCGTTTAGCAGATTAGCAGACAGAATTTATGCCAACATGCCAAAAATGGGAGGAAAAAGAACAGGTGAAGGAAGTTTGTTGGGAGGTATCGGAGACCTTTTAGATGGTGACAATTAATCAATAGAGTATTGAGAAGCTATTTATTTCTTTTTCTAATTTTTGCCGGTTGTTTTTTATCTGGTCAAAGTTCATTTGAGCCCAAAAGAATGGTGCCTGCAATTGTTGTAACATCTGAAAATGACTCTGACGAACAAAGCTTTAACAATCTTAACGGAGAGCAAATTATTGAGCTCATTGACTCCTTACTTGAATTGGATTCGGTTTCAGACAGAATGATTCAAACCTTAAGCGATTATGCTGAAAATAAAAGGTTAAAAGAAGACATTTTTGTTTCGTTAACCGGCTTTTATGACTCAAGTATTTACCCTTCTCACTCCATGTATGACAAGTGGGATACCTACCAACTTTTTAATGATGTTACTAGTGATTTAAATGAAGGAGAAAGCAGACTTTTGACGTTAGAAGACACGAGTAATGAATGTCGTTTCTACAACCCATTCAAAGGTTTAATAACTTCAAATTTTGGTTGGCGAGACGGACGCTCGCATAATGGAATTGATATTGATTTACAAGTTTGGGACCCCGTGGTGGCCGCTTTTGATGGAATGGTTCGGGTTGCCAGAAATCACCCCGGATATGGAAGGGTAGTTATTATACGTCATTACAACGGACTAGAAACGTTGTATGCTCATTTTCATCGATTAAAGGTAAAGCCTGGCGATATAGTTGAAGCAGGACAAGTTATTGGATTAGGTGGAAGTTCCGGCAGGTCAACAGGGAGTCATCTTCATTTTGAAGTTCGGTTTAAAGGCAAACCAATTAACCCGAGAAGCATTATAGATTTTAATAACAACAACTTAAAGTCAAGTAGTATCAATCTAATAAAAACTAAATACAGCTATGCTGCAGTTCCTGAGGGAGTTTATTTCCACAAGGTGGTGAGAGGGGAGAGTTTGTTCAAAATTGCCTCTATTTATGGCACAACCATAGACAATTTGTGCTCGCTAAATGGCATTAGGAGAAATAAACCTCTGAAGGTAGGACAAAAATTAATGGTATCAAGACAATGATTTGTACAATTAACTTTCAAGAACATCCAACAAATAGGAATCTTAAGGTTTTCTTTTTTTCTAAAGCTGAACATGCTTCTTATTTTGAAAGCTTGTTGAATGAAAACTCCATTGAATACGAAAAGCAGATAGATTTTGAAGGCGATCAGCGAATTTATTACGGCATTCACATTAGTAATTTTAAGGTTGCAAAAAGACTCAACTACCTCACAATTGGAGCTTTTAGAAGCAAGTGTATTCCTGATTTATTTTTTAGATATTTCTTAATTGTACTATCAATTCTTGTATTAGGTCTTGCAATTGCAGGAGCTCTAATTTCAGAGTAATTCAATCATTTAACAGTAACTTTGATTAATGAAATATATTTCTGTGCTCAGCTGCTTATGTTTTTCCCTCTTTTGCTTCTTTTCGACGGCACAAGAAAGGGTGACAACGGTTGGTATTCAATTTAAACCAATTATAAGTTCAGATTTAATCGGAACGGGACCGCAAACGGAACAAGTTGAAGACATTAATTACAGTATTACTCCACGAAGTGGTTACGCCTTCGGAATGGTTATTCGAAAAGGCTTAACCAAGCAAATTTCTCTAGAAACAGGAATTAACTACACCAGAAAGAGCTTTGGCTTAAGTATTGTTGACGATTTAGCTCAACTAGAAATAGATGAGCAATTTACCTACGTTATTTATGAAATCCCAATCACAGGGCTCATTTACGTTCAACTAGGCAGGCAATTATTTTTAAACACTTCATTTGGACTAGCTGCTGATTTCCTCCCTTCCGACTGGGATTCAGGCAATTCCCAATATTACCATCGTTCTTTTAGAACTTCTTGGATTATTCCTTCCTTACTCGCAAATGTTGGGTTTGAATGGAGAACCGAAAAAGACGGGTATTTTTATTTAGGAAGCTCCTATAAAAGACCTTTTACGAATATAACTACAGCTAGAGTTGGCATAGTCGACGCAAACCAACAAATCATGAAACAGTCGGCTTTTGACATTCTTGGCAACTATTTGACTCTTGATTTGAGGTATTTCTTTCATGAGAATCCTGAACGAAAATTCCGTAGAAAAAAATGATACAATTTATAAAAAACTTTATAATAGAAAAGCTTTTATTACTGGGTATAAGCGAATATTGGTCTGCAATAAGTGCTAAGGTGGTGTTGGTAATAACTGCGCTTATTTTCGCATATATAATTGACCGAGTTGTTCGCTACATTCTATTCAGCATCTTTGTAAGGCTGGTAAAAAGGAGCAAAACCGATTGGGATGACTTACTAGTCGAACACAAAGTCTTTTATGCGTTTGCACACTTAGTTCCTGTTTTATTTATTTTCTATGTGATTCCTGAAGTTTTAGACCATGATTTAGTTTGGGTAGATTATTTAGAGCGCCTGAGCAAAAGTGTCATCATCCTTGTATTTACGGTATTATTATTTAGAGTTTTAAATGTTCTTAAAACAATCATTGGAAGACTCGAATCATTCAAAGACAAGCCACTTGATAGCTTCTTTCAGTTAGCAAAAATTATTATTTCCATTATAATAATACTTCTAGTCTTATCTATTTTAGCTAAAACCAAAATCACATTCTTCTTTGGCGCATTTGGAGCAATGACTGCCATAGTTATCTTAGTTTTCAAAGACACATTGCTTGGATTTATTGGAAGCATCCAGCTTTCTGCAAACGATATGATTCGAGTGGGTGATTGGATTACAATGGAACGATATGGTGCAGATGGAGATGTAATTGAAATCAACTTGACTACGGTAAAAGTTAGGAATTGGGACAAGACAATAACTACTGTTCCAACTTACTCGTTAATTTCAGATTCCTTTAAGAATTGGCGAGGCATGCAAGAAATAGGCTCAAGAAGAATCGCTCGTTCAATTTTCATCAATCAAGCAACCATTAAATTCGCCGAGGAAGAATTAATCCAAAAGTTTAAGAAAATTCATTTACTAAAAGAGTACATAACAAAGAAAGAGCAAGAGCTATTAAAGTACAATTCAGACAATAATATTGATACTTCTATGATTTCCAATGGTAGACGAGTCACAAATATTGGTACCTTTAGAGCTTATTTAGTAAACTACTTGAAAAATCATCCAAAAATAAATCAAGAGCTGACCGTATTGGTTCGTCAGTTAGAACCAACTACTACAGGAATACCGATGCAGATTTATGCATTCAGTAACGATATCGAATGGATTAAATACGAAGGAATTCAATCTGATATTTTCGATCACATTCTTGCGGTCGCACCACAATTCGAATTGTCATTGTTTCAAAGCCCAAGTGGGGCAGACTTTAAAAAGGTACTGGGGTAATTATCTTTTTAAGCGATATTCCATACACACCATTGTGAAACAGTCAATCCTAGAATACAACTAAAATAATTTGAGGTCTATTATAATCAGTGAACTAGAACCGCGTATCAAAAACATTTTTACAGATTATTTGTCTCATTGCTACTGAATAACCTTAAGCCATGAGAGTCCTACTGTTCCTATTTTTTTCTGTTTTCTTATCTTTAACTAGCTTCGGCCAGCGTTTTGAATGGCTCGAAACTTTTTCCAACTCAGGCTCTGCAGTTTCAAATAGAGCCGTTAAAGTTTATGGCAACAGTGTTGTTGTGTCAGGAGATTTTCAAAACTCGATTAGTTTTGGGTCAACTGTTCTCACAGCGGGCTCATCTTCTATCCCAAACGTTAGAAACATTTACGTTGCTAACTTTGACACATTAGGAAATTTGCAGTGGGCGATTAAAGGAGGATCCTCTAACGGCGGAGAAACCTTCAAAAATTTAGAAATAGATGATTTCGGTAATATTTACGTTGCCGGATTATTTAACACTACAATCTCTTGGGGAAACTTTAGTTTGAGCAAAACCTCACCTGGTTCAAGCACATTTTCGCAGGAAGGTTTTTTAGTTAAACTGAACTCTCAAGGAGTTCCTCAGTGGATAAATGGCTTATATGACAGTTCAGGGTCGTTTGGCTTTAGCGGTTTAGAACTGATGTCTGCCGCAGATAGCAGCGTATATTTAGGAGGAATATTTACAAACGGAGTAACGATTGCTGGTACTAATAATTCCATAAGTGCAACCGGAATTGGTGGAGGCCCACCGAGGTCTACAGTATTCATAGCTAGGTTTGACTTAAACGGAAACGCAAATCTTCTTGAACCCATCGTAAAATTTACAAGCTCTAACTCTTTATCAACCCCAGGAGATATAAAAGCTATAGATAACAATTCATTCTATTATACAGGCAGCCATAACGATGCAAATCAGTTTGGTTCGAACAATCAAACATTTACTAACCTTACATCTGCGGCAGTTGTAGCTAAGTTTACCAACGCCAACTGTGATTGGCTGAGAGCAGGAACTTCATCTAGCCCTTTCTTCTCATCTTTCAATCCCAATATTGCAATTGATAATAATAACAATCTAGTTGTTGCAGGAACATTTAGGAGTACACTAAATTTTCAAAGCACCACTGTAAACTCATCTATTGCAAATGGTTTAAATTGGTTTAGCGCCAGATTTAACCCTGCAGGAAACTTATTAACCTTAAAAAATTATAACATTAATGGCACAAGTCTTCAAGACATGACGATTAACAGCAAAAATGAAACAATTGTAATAGGTAACTATAGAGATAGCATTGAGTTAAATGGCACAAAAAGATTTAGCAATGGTGGTGAAGATATATTAGTTGTGGCCTTAGAAGACAATTTAGATTTAAAGTGGTTTCAAACAGGTGGTGGCGGTAATTTCGATGCAGGGATTGGTGTTCAATCTGATAACAGTCCAAACTTCTACCTACTAGGTTTGTATAGAGGACTTTCTCAATTTGGGTCAACTTTTTTTTCAGGAGCTATCAATAACACCAATTCAATTTTAATCAAGATGAGTGAATGCGGTACAACGCCCATTCCTTTAACAATAAATGGTGACACTAATTTATGCTCCAATCAAAGTGTGCGAATCGTAGCGGCTCCAACAAGCTCTAGCACCTTTCAGTGGCTAAAAGATAGTGTGGTCCTTTCTAGCGAAATCTTCAGAGATATTTTAACAAATGTGCCTGGAAACTACCAGGTAATCGTAAATGGAGCCGGTTGTATCGATACATCAAGAGCAATCCCAATTCGAGCAGGTACACAGGCAAACGTAAGTTACAATTTGAATGATACCGTCTGTCTACAAGACTCACCATTCCCTTTAAGTGGTGGAACTCCTTTAGGAGGTATTTACAGAGGAAGAGGAATTAGTAATAACACATTCGATCCTTCTGCTGCGGGAATAGGAAATGTTAGCGTTACCTATGTTTTTGATAACGGAGGCTGCCCTGACTCTGCAATTGGTAACATATTCGTAAAACCTGCGCCTAGCGTTTTTATAGCTCCAATTTCACCTGTATGCATCAATTCGGGAAATGTCACACTTGGCAATGCATTCCCAATTGGTGGTGTTTTTTCAGGAAATGGTGTTTCAGGAAATAGCTTTGACCCAATTGCAGCTGGAAGAGGAAATACAACGATCACCTATACTTATTCTGATGGGTCAGGTTGTATAGGAACTGCTTCTACCACCATACGAGTTGACACGTTAGAAACTGCAACTTTCTCTCCCATAGCTGATGTTTGTTTGAATTCATCACCATTTACGTTAACCCAAGGATCACCTTCGGGTGGAATCTATCAAGGCCCAGGAGTAGTAAATGGTAATTTCGATCCATCAGCTACTGGTTCAGGTACATTTTCTATAAATTACATTATTAGCAATCAATGTGGGAATGACACTGCTTCGCGAACCATTACAGTCCTTCCTCAACCTTCTGTTTCTTTAGGTGCCTTTACCGATATATGTCAAGGTTCAAGTGCATTTTCTCTGACCGGAGGATTACCTGTAGGAGGAACTTATAGCGGAGTTGGAGTGAGTAACGGGATTTTCAACCCAACCGTTGCAGGGGTTGGAACCTCAACGATTTTTTACTCTATCACGGATAATAACGGCTGCTCTAACATCGATTCTTCAACGATAACAGTGAACCCTCAACCTATCATCGACATAACAAGCGATACTTCTACTTGCTTTGGAGAAAGCGTAACCCTTTCTGCCAATGGTGGAATAAATTATGCTTGGAGTAATGGCTCGATTACCGCAAGTATTTCTGTTACACCGACCGCCGACTCAACCTTCGCCGTTACTGTTAGCAATAGCAATTCATGTAGCTCAGTGGATAGTGTAAGAGTTACTGTGAATGCGCTACCAACTGCAAGTATTTCAGGAAATACAACCATCTGCCAAGGGGAAAGTACTGCGCTGATTGCGAATGGAGGGGTTGGTTATAGTTGGAGTAACGGACAGTTCAATGATACAATACAAGTTTCTCCAACTATAGATTCTACTTTCACGGTTACGGTAACCAATACTAGTGGTTGCATTGATACGCAAAGCCAATTAATTACAGTCAATCCACTTCCAACTGTTAGCTTAGCTAGCTTTATTGATGTTTGTGAAAACTCAGCTGCCATAAGCTTATCAGGGGGAACTCCTGCCGGAGGAACGTATAGTGGAATTGGAGTGAGCAACGGTAACTTTGATCCGACCGTTGCAGGTGTTGGTACCTCAACTATTTTCTATTCAATAACTGATAATAGCGGCTGTTCCAACATTGATTCTTCAACAATTACAGTGAACCCTCAACCGACTATTAGTATCTCTAGCGATACAGCTATTTGCTTTGGAGAAAGCGTAACCCTTTCTGCCAATAGTGGAACAAATTATGTTTGGAGTAATGGCTCGACTACCGCAAGTATTTCTGTTACACCAACCGCCGATTCAACCTTTACCGTAACTGTTAGCAATGGCAATTCCTGTAGCTCAGTAGATAGTGTACGAGTTACTGTGAATGCGCTGCCAACTACAAGCATTTCAGGAAATACAATCCTCTGCGAAGGGGAAAGCACTACGCTAATTGCAAGTGGTGGTGTTAATTACAGTTGGAGTAGTGGACAACTGAATAATACCATACAAATTTCGCCATCTTTAGACTCTACTTTCACGGTTACAGTTACCAACGGTAATGGTTGTGTTGATACGGAAAGCCAATTAATCACGGTAAATCCACTTCCTACTGTTAGTTTACCTAGCTTTAGTGATGTTTGTGAAAACTCAGCTGCTACGAGTTTATCCGGAGGAGTTCCTGCAGGAGGAACATATAGTGGAATAGGAGTGAGCAACGGTAACTTTGATCCGACCCTTGTAGGAGTTGGTACCTCAACTATTTTCTATTCAGTAACTGATAACAACGGCTGTTCAAATGTGGATTCTTCCACTATTACGGTGAATGCTATCCCAACCATTAGTATTTCTAACGATACTTCAATATGTGTTGGAGAAAGTGTTACCCTTTCTGCCAACGGGGGAACAAATTATACTTGGAGCAATAACGTAACTTCCCCAAGTATCACCGTTTCGCCAACAATCAACACAACTTATTCGGTTACAGTTAGCGATGGGAACTCATGTACCTCAACTGCTAATGTTATTGTCACCGTTAACCCAACACCCAATTTCACCCTTTCAAATGACACCGCGATATGCGTTGGTAACAATGTGATTTTAAGAACCGGAAATGCTGTAAATACAAACTACGTTTGGAGTAATAATTCAGTTGGTAATGTTATCTCAGTTAGTCCGACAGCTACTACTGATTATATTGTTACAGGAACAAACTCATTCGGTTGCGATTTAACCGATACGGTAACCGTTACTGTTAACTTTGGCAATCCAATTAATATAGGTGCCGACACTCTGCTAAATTTTGGTGATAGTGCGGTTTTTGATGCAGGGGCAGGATTTACTTCTTATTTATGGAGTGATGCTAGTTCAGCACAATCCTTAACTGTATTCTACGACGCATCTAAAGCAGGTCAAAGTGAAACGATAGGCGTCACAGCTATTAACAATAATTCATGTCCATCTGTAGATTCTGCTATCGTGAGTTACGCTCTGCCAACTGGTTTATCTGACGGTAGCAATGAAGCAGACCAAATATCGGTTTACCCAAATCCTGTTAGTCAACTCTTAACCATTCGATTTAATGAAAAGGTTTCAGAAAATAAACGAATACAACTATTTGATGGTAAAGGTAGAATTGTGTACGATAATCAAGTAAATACTAATAAAAAACAACTTGAAATTGATATCGCAGGCAAATCAATTAGCAAGGGAATTTATTTCTTGAACATAACTTCAGGAAATAGTGAAGAAAGTTTCTCTAAGAAAATCATTGTACAATAATCGTAAAACGTTAAAAGGCGCTACTCGGTATAGAGTTGCGCCTTTTCTTTTTATAGATACTTTGCTGTTATTGATTTCTTCGACTTCAACATGTCAGCAACATAACCTTGGAAAACCAATTCGCCACCTTGATCGCCACCTTCAGGCCCCAAGTCAATCACCCAATCGGCATGTTTAATTACCTCAGGGTTGTGCTCTATAATTAAAAGCGAATGCCCTTTCTTGATTAAAGCATCAAAAGAGTGCAATAGTTTCGAAATGTCATGAAAATGCAAACCAGTAGTTGGTTCGTCAAAAATGAATAACGTGTGGTTGTTTGTTCCACCCTTTCCTAAGTAACTCGCTAGCTTGATTCTTTGCGCTTCACCTCCACTCAACGTTCCAGATGCCTGACCTAACTTCACGTAACCTAAACCAACCTCCAACAGCGGCGCTAATCGGTCGGCTACTTTCAGAGAGTTTCTGTCGTCTTCGTACATTCTAAAGAAATTTACCGCATCATCAACCGTCATTTCTAAAACGTCAGCTACGTTCTTTCCTTTAAACTTTACTTCTAAAATCTCATCTTTAAAACGCTTCCCTTCACACTCTTCGCAAACCAAATGTATGTCTGCCATAAACTGCATTTCTTCTGTAATCTCGCCTTCGCCTTGGCAAACTTCACATCTTCCCCCATCTACATTGAAAGAAAAATGAGCCGGCTTATACCCTCGCGACTTTGATAAACCCAATGAAGTAAAAAGTGCTCGAATTTCATCGTAAGCTTTTATATAGGTTACTGGATTAGATCGCGAAGACTTTCCAATTGGATTTTGATCGATGAACTGGACGTCTTTCAACAGGGCTATTGCGCCAGTTATTTCTTTATACACACCCGTTTTTTCACCGTAGCCGCCCAACTTCTTCATTAAAGAAGGGTATACTATTTTCTTAATCAATGAAGATTTTCCTGACCCACTTACTCCGGAAACAACCGTCATGGCATTTAATGGGAACTTACAATCAACTCCTTTTAAATTGTTTTCTCGAGCACCAAAAACCTCAATGTAATTGTTCGATTTTCTTACTTCAGTTTTGTCAGAAACCGATTTCTTCGCGTTCAAATAATCTGAAGTTAACGTATTAGCTTTTGTTAACGCCTTGGCATCTCCCTGAAAAACAAGATTTCCTCCATTGCTGCCAGCTTCTGGACCTAAATCAATTATTTCATCAGCTGCTCGAATAATCTCCTCATCATGCTCTACTACAATTACCGTATTCCCTAAATCTCTTAGAGACTTCAAAATAACAATTAATCGTTCTGTATCTTTTGGGTGAAGGCCAATACTTGGCTCATCAAGAATATACATAGATCCCACCAAACTACTACCTAACGAAGTCGCTAAATTAATGCGCTGAGACTCCCCTCCTGAAAGTGTATTTGCGGGCCGATTCAAATTTAAATAACCTACTCCAACATCTTGCAGGTACTTTATTCGGTTTTTAATTTCTACTAATAATCTTTTGGCAATTACAGCATCATGCTCATCAAGTTGTAGGTTCTCAAAATATTCCCCTAAATCATACATAGAAATGCTTACTAAATCATTAATCGATTTATCGCCCACTTTTACAAAATTGGTCTCTTTCCGAAGCCGATTTCCTTTACAATCAGGACAGGTAGTTCTACCTCTATACCGCGCCAACATAACCCTATAGTGAATTTTATAACTTTTTGCACTCAGGTATGCGAAGAAATCATCTAAGCCTTTAAAGTATCTATTTCCTGTCCAAAGTGTTTCGTATTGTTCAGCATTCAATTCAAATATTGGTTTATGAATTGGGAAATCAAACTTTTCTGCATTTCTAATAAGATCATCTTTCCATTCTTGCATTTTTTCGCCTTTCCAACAGGCAATTCCATTTTGGTAAACAGAAAGAGCTTTATTTGGAATCACAATATCTTCATCAATACCAATTACTTTTCCAAACCCTTCGCATTTAGGGCAAGCACCAATAGGGTTGTTGAAACTAAACAAGTGCACCGAAGGCTCAATAAATTCCTTTCCATCTTCTTCAAATAAATTGTTGAATGTTTCAAGTTTTAGCTTGCCTTCTATTTCATAGCCAACAGTACAATTACTTTTACCTTCATAGAAGGTAGTTTCCACTGAGTCTCCTATTCGTCCCTCTTCATCTTCTATTTCCTCGTTAATTACAAATCGATCAACAATAATATCGATGGTGCTGAACTTTTTCTCCTCAGGAACTAAATCTTCTAACAATTGAACCGAGCCATCAACCATTGCTCTGCTAAAACCCTGTTGCAATAGCAGCTGAATTTTATTCTCAGAGCTTTTAATAGCCTTTAAATTAATTGGTGCAATGAGGTACACTCTTGCTTTCTGTGGTAGGTTCATAATAAACTGCACCACATCTTCTACTTGATCTCTGCTAACTTCTTTTCCCGTTTTGGGTGAAATAGTTTTACCTATTCGGGCATACATTAACTTCAAATAGTCATATATTTCAGTGGTTGTGCCAACAGTTGAACGCGAATTGGTGGTATTTACCTTTTGCTCAATAGCAATGGCCGGAGCTACACCTTTAATGTAATCCACATCTGGCTTTTCTACTTTTCCAAGGAATTGGCGAGCGTAAGAAGATAAACTTTCTACATACCTCCTCTGCCCTTCCGCATACAGCGTGCTAAAAGCCAAGGAAGATTTACCCGAACCGGAAAGCCCAGTAATCACTACCAATTTATTACGAGTAATGGCCACATCAATGTTTTTCAAATTGTGAACCCGAGCACCTTTAATGATAATATGCTTTTTAGGGTCTAATTCTTCTACTGGTGTAGGCATAAGTAATATTGTTTTTTTAACAGCTGCACGACAAATTTAGGTCGGAACTTTCAGTATTTTTGGAAAATAAATTTTATTTACACAATAATACCAACCAACACACGTTTTAGTTCGTATTATATAAAAACAAAACAACGCCTATAGTCTAAACATTACTTTTTTATAACTCGCTTTATTTTTTACAAAGCTAAAACTGTATATGTTTATGGAAACTAAATTTCAAAGTGATCAGGTGTTGATCAGGCAATATTTAGAAGGAAAAGAAACTTCCTTCGAAATCTTATTAAATCGTTACAAAGACAAGGTGTTCTCGTACATCATGTTTACCATTCGGGATGAAATGCTCGCAAACGATATTTTTCAAGAAACTTTTATGAAAGCCATACGAACCTTAAAGAAAGGTGGCTACAATGAAGAGGGTAAATTTTTACCTTGGGTAAACCGTATTGCTCATAACCTAATGATTGACCACTTTAGAAGAAATAAAAAATACCCAACCACTAACGGAGGTCCTGATTTTGACATTTTTGACATTATACCAGATGAATCCAAAACGGTTGAAGAAACAGCAATCCACGGGCAATTGATGGGCGATATAAAAAAGCTCGTTCACCAATTACCAGATGACCAAAAAGAAGTGCTGATGATGCGGATGTATTTCGACATGAGTTTTAAAGAAATTGCAGAACGAACCAATGTGAGCATTAACACTGCTTTGGGTAGAATGCGTTATGCATTAGTCAACTTACGTAAAATGGCTGAGAAGAAAAACATTTCATACGTGAACTAATAAAACATACATATACAGATTTAAATCCCTGATTGGCAATTGAATTTCAATTCAAGAATTAATCAGGGATTTTTATTGCCTAATTTTTAGAACAACTTGCAATAAAAGAAAGCCAACGACGTTTTGATTTAAACTAAACTTAAAATCTGCGTATGGCAATATTTACTCATTTTGATTTCCAAGAACTTACTGAAAACGAAAACAATCTTAACCGGCAACTCCAAACGGAGAACAAAAAGGTGCAGCAATCCCCAAACAACTCTTCCATTCAAAACATCTTAGCTTTTTCAAAAGCATTAAGCGTTCGAAAATCTGATAACTTCGGATATATAGAGAATGTTTTGAATTAATCGTAATTGCGATATAGCGTCAGCGGAAGGAGCAAGCTAAATCTTATAAGAAACGGAAGTTCAATTTTGGGCTTCCGTTTTTTGTGTTCATAAAAGACTCTGTTTACTTAAATAAACCGGCTCTTCCAACCTTAGAGCAAATTGGGCATTCCAATGGAGCATGAGGTCTTGCTTTGCAATATTCCCTGCCAAAGAATATGATTTGGAGGTGCAAATCATTCCACAACTCTCTCGGAAACAATCGCTTCGCATCTTTTTCAGTTTGTGTCACATTTTTGCCATTGGTTAAATTCCAACGGTACATTAAACGATGAATATGCGTATCAACAGGGAAAGCTGGCACTCCAAAAGCCTGCGACATGACTACTGAAGCGGTCTTATGCCCTACTCCTGGCAATTCTTCCAGCTCTTCAAACGTTTCGGGCACTTTTCCGTCGTGCTTTTCCATTATAATTTCAGACAAACGATGAATGGCTTTTGACTTTTGGGGAGATAATCCACAGGGACGGATAATCGCTTTAATATCATCCACGTTCTGACGCATCATGTCTTTAGGGTTATCAGCCAACTCCCATAAGCTTGGCGTTACTTGATTTACACGAATGTCAGTGCATTGTGCCGATAATAAAACAGCAACCAGCAATGTATACGGATCCTTATGGTCTAAAGGAATTGGAATTACCGGATACAGCTCTTGTAGCTTGTTGATAACAAATGAAACTTTTTCGGACTTTTTCATACAAGCACAAATATACTTGCTGAAATTCGCATTGGGCTAAACCTTTGGTCGAATAAATTGTACTAATTTCTATAAAAATTAAATCTATTTACAAATAATTGTTATTTTACTCGGCAAGATAACGACAATAATTTCGTCAAGACTATGTTTCATTTAAAAGTTGGAGATCAAGCTCCAGAAATAAACGCAAAAGATGAGAACGGAAATAACTTCAGCTTATCCGCTCATAAAGGTAAAAAAGTAGTGTTATATTTTTACCCAAAAGATAGCACTCCTGGTTGCACTGCTCAGGCATGTAACCTAAAAGATAATTATGCTGAACTTCAAAAAAGAGGTTATGAAGTAGTGGGTGTAAGTGCAGACGATGAAGCAAAGCACCAAAAATTTATTTCGAAGTACGACTTACCCTTTACCCTATTAGCTGATACCGATAAAAAAGTAATTCAAGATTACGGGGTTTGGGGATTAAAGAAATTTATGGGAAAAGAATACGATGGAATTCATAGAACTACCTTTATTATTGATGAGGAAGGTAAAATTGAAGAAATTATTCAAAAAGTTAAAACAAAAGAGCACACCCAACAAATATTAAAAGACTAAATCAAACTACAATGGCTGAAAAGAAAGAACAAAACGCAGAGAAGCTAAAAGCACTTCAACTAACTATAGATAAGTTAGAAAAAACATACGGAAAAGGCTCTATCATGAAGCTCGGTGATCGCGCTGTGGTAGATGTTGAATCAATTCCATCTGGATCTGTTGCGCTAGATGTTGCATTAGGTGTTGGTGGTTACCCAAGAGGAAGAATCGTAGAAATTTATGGTCCAGAATCTTCAGGTAAAACTACTTTAACAATTCATGCCATTGCTGAAGTTCAGAAACAAGGAGGCATTGCAGCTTTTATTGATGCGGAACATGCTTTCGATCAGTTTTATGCAGAAAGCTTAGGTGTTGATACAGAAAATCTTTTTATCTCTCAACCAGACAATGGTGAGCAAGCATTAGAAATTGCAGATAACCTAATCCGTTCAGGTGCGATTGACTTAATTGTAATTGACTCTGTTGCAGCCTTAACTCCAAAAGCTGAGATTGAAGGAGATATGGGCGACTCAAGAATGGGTTTACAAGCTCGTTTAATGTCTCAAGCATTGAGAAAATTAACAGGAACCATTAGTAGAACGGGCTGTACTTGTATCTTCATTAACCAATTGAGAGAAAAAATTGGAGTGATGTTCGGAAATCCTGAAACGACAACCGGTGGTAATGCATTGAAATTTTATTCTTCTGTAAGAATTGACATTAGAAGAAGTGCTCAAATTAAAAATGGAGAAGAGATTATAGGTAACAGAACAAAGGTGAAAATTGTTAAAAATAAAGTTGCTCCGCCATTCAGAAAAGTGGAATTCGATATTATGTATGGTAAAGGAATTTCTAGATCTGGAGAAGTAATTGATATGGGAGTTGAACTAGGTGTTGTGAAGAAAAGTGGCAGCTGGTTTAGCTATGGCGATACTAAATTAGGGCAAGGTAGAGATGCTGTAAAACAACTAATCGAAGACAACCCAGATTTAATGGAAGAAATAGAAGTAAAAATTAGAGAAACAATGGCACAAGTTTAGTTGACTTTGCGATAAAGCTATAATGCTTTGATTAAATTTGTCCCGAACGCCACAGGTGTTCGGGACTTTTTATTTACTATAGTATGAGAACATTATTTTACATAACAATGTTAGTAAGCTTTATTGCTTGCCAACCCAAAGCAGAAACAAACAACAAGCAAGAAGAACTCACAACTGAAAAGGATAACACCAACGTAGAGTCGAACTTAAGTAAATCAGATTCTACACTAAATACTTTAAATGACAAAATTAGAGCCGATGTGAACAATAAGGACTTGTACCTAGAACGAGCAGATTTCTATTTAGAAAATCAAAATGCAAAAGAAGCTATGCAGGACATCAACAGAGCTTTTCGAATTGATACGATGTACTTACCCACCATTCTTAAACAAGCTGACTTCTTAACTAAAAGCGGAAAACTTGAACTTAGTCTAAATGTTTTGGATAGAGCGAATAAAATTTACCCCGAGAACAGCGATATCCAAGTAGCCTACAGTCAATTGTACTTGGTTGCTAGAAACAACACAAAGTCAATTTCGTATGCCGACCTCGCAATAAAATACAACATGTACAACGCAGAAGCCTACTATTTAAAAGGTTTTAATTTCTTAGAAATTGGCGATACAGCAAAATCGATTAGCAGTTATCAAACAGCAGTGGAACAAGATCCTAATTATTTTGATGCCTACTTAGAACTTGGACTTATTTATAGCGAACTAAACAACCCTATTGCTTTAGAATATTTTAAAAATGCGTTAGAAATTAATCCAAATGAAAGAAGAGTTTTGTATAGCAAAGGGATGTACGAACAAGAGCATGAAATGTACAACGAAGCAATGCAGACTTACACATCAGCTATTAAAAATCACCCAGACTTTAGAGAGGCGCATTACAATATGGGGTATGTGCACTTGTTTTACTTGAAACTATATCGCCAGTCTCAACAATACTTTACCGATGCTATTGCTGTAGACCCAAGATACAAAGAAGCTTACTATAACAGAGGATACGCATTTGAAATGCTGGGAGATATAAATAATGCAGCAAAAGACTATAGAAAAGCATTAGAAATTGACCCCAGTTACGATTACGCTGCACAAGGCCTAAGCAGGCTGAATAATTAAACTATGAATTTACTTTCCGTTGAAGAAATTGCCAAAAGATTTGGCGAAAGAGTGCTATTTTCTGACATTACTTTTGGTTTAGACCAAGGTCAAAAAATGGCTCTTGTTGCCAAAAATGGTGGAGGGAAAACAACCCTACTCGAAATGTTATCAGGTGATACTAACCCTGATTCAGGTAATATCGTTTGGCGAAATGGCATCTCTGTTGGTTACCTGCGCCAAGATAATCCATTCAAGGAATTTAATACAGTTAAGGAAGTGCTTTACGGCTCCGATAACGATTTTGTTCGTGCTTTAAATAGTTATGAGTTTGCCATAGAAAATCCTGAAGATGATGATGCCATGCAAAAGGCGCTGAACTTAATGGATTCGAGTAAAGCTTGGGACTACGAAGCAAAAATTGACAAGCTGCTGAGCATTTTCGGAATGGATAGCCTGGGTAAAAACCAACCTATTGATGTACTTTCCGGAGGTCAAAAGAAAAGAATTGCACTGATTAAATTGATTGTTGATGAGCCGGACGTGTTTATCTTAGATGAACCTACCAACCACTTAGATATTTCTATGATTGAATGGTTAGAAGAATATTTAGCCGGCCCAAACATTAGCTTATTTATGGTAACTCACGACCGTTACTTTTTAAGTAGAGTTTGTAACCAAATTTTGGAATTAGACGGGGGCCAAGCTCATATGTATACAGGAGATTATGAATATTTTATTGAAAAGAAGGCTGAGCGAGAAGAAAATTTAAGCGCTGAAATAGGCAAAGCAAAAAACCTTTACCGAAAGGAAATTGAATGGATGCGCAGAATGCCAAAAGCGCGGGCAACCAAGGCAAAATCGAGAGAAGATCGGTTTTACGAAACAGAGAAAAAAGCAAAACAAAGAATTAATAAAGATGAAGTTCAACTCTCTATTAAATCTGAGCGATTGGGCAGTAAAATTCTTGAACTGCACCATGTAAAAAAGTCATTTGATACCCTCAAAATAGTTGACGATTTCAATTATACCTTTAAAAAAGGTGATAAAATTGGAATCGCAGGAAAGAATGGAGTTGGAAAAACTACCTTCTTGAATTTAATTATGGGTCTTGAAGAAGTAGATGGAGGAAAAGTAGTTACCGGCGAAACAGTTCAATTTGGATATTATACTCAGAAAGGGATTCAACTCTCTGAGGACAAAAGAATAATTGACATTGTGAAGGACATTGCAGAAATTATTCCGCTTGAAAAGGGAAAAAAAATAACTGCATCTCAATTACTAGAAAAATTCTTATTCCCTCCGAAACAACAATACACCTATGCATCAAAATTAAGTGGAGGAGAAAAAAAGCGCCTATACTTGCTCACTATATTAATGAGCAATCCAAACTTTTTAATTTTAGATGAACCTACTAACGATTTGGATATTAAGACCATTCAAATCCTTGAAGATTTCCTTCAAGAATTCCCAGGCTGCTTGCTAATTGTTTCTCACGACAGGGCATTTATGGACAATCTTGCAGATCATATTTTTTACTTTAAGGGAGAGGGGGAAATAAAAGATTATAACAAAACATACAGCGAAATAATAGAATTACAAAAAAGTAAGGAGGGAAACGCCTCAAGTCCTAAAGCAGTTCAAGCACCTAAAAAAGTTGAAGAGAAAACCGATAGTTATGCTGAAAAACTAAGTTATAATGAAAGGCGAGAGTACAACAAATTAGAAAAGGAAATTCAAAAATTAGAAGCTAAAAAAGTAGAATTAACGGAAACATTATCCGATGCCGCTACCGATGCTGAAAATCTAGAAACTTCAGAAGCCATTGCAAAGCTGATTGATGAACTAGATGAGAAAGAATTACGCTGGTTAGAATTATCGGAAAGAGCTTAAACAATTATTAATTTGATAATTAGCAATTATCGGATTCGTAATTACATTTTTTTTGCTCTATTCCAATATTCGTCCATTTCAGCTAAAGACATTTCACCCATTTGTTTCCCATCTTTTTTAGATTCAACTTCTAGGTATTTAAACCGCTTAATGAATTTTTTATTCGTTTTTTCCAAAGCATCTTCGGGGTTTACTCCAATGAAACGAGCATAATTAATCATCGAAAACAGCACATCTCCAAACTCCGCCTCCACCTTTTCTTGCGAAGAATTTGGCGCTTCAACTTCAACCTTCAACTCGGCTATTTCCTCCTCTACTTTTTCAAAAACTTGTTCGGGCTTTTCCCAATCAAAACCAACTCCCCTAGCTTTGTCCTGAATTCGAATAGCTTTAACCAATGCCGGAAGTGATTTTGGCACACCTTCTAATACAGATTTATCTTTGTTACTGCCCTCCTTCAATTTAATCTTTTCCCAATTGGCCATTACCTCTTTTTCATCTTTCACCTTAGTGTCTCCGTATATGTGAGGATGCCTGTGAATTAGCTTTTCGCAAATACCATTTAAAACACTAGCCATGTCAAAAGCATTTTTCTCTTCTCCAATTTTTGAATAAAAAACCAAATGCAACATCAAGTCTCCAAGCTCTTTTTTCACCTCCTCTAAATCTCCCTCTACAATTGCATCAGAAAGCTCATACATTTCTTCAATAGTTAAGTATCGAAGACTTTCCATGGTCTGCTTCATATCCCAAGGGCACTTCGTCCTTAGGTCATCCATAATATTCAATAACCGCTCAAATGCCTTTAGTTTCTCTTTCATCACTTTTCTTTCAAAAGTAGCCGTTTTAAATAGGAATGAGGAAATAAGAATCAATAATTTTGACCGAATACAAGCATTCTGAAAGAAACTCTTTTGGGTATGCGTTGTTAGTTTAGTAAAGATACAAACCATGAATAATTTCGATTTTAAAAATCCAACAAAAATCATTTTTGGCAAAGACACCTACCAGCGTCTGGCAACCGAAATACCTGAAAACGCTAAAGTTTTATTGCTATACGGAGGTGGCAGTATAAAGAAAAACGGTATTTACGAAAGTGTAAAAAAGAACCTTAGCAAATTTCAAGTAGAAGAATTTGGCGGCATTCCTCCAAATCCTGAATATGCGGTTTTGATGGACGCTCTAAAAGTCATTAAAGAAAAGAACATTGACTTTTTATTAGCTGTCGGTGGCGGTTCTGTAATCGATGGAACTAAATTTCTTTCAGCAGCAGCGCTTTACGAAGGAGAAGATCCTTGGGAAATTCTAACCAATAAAAGACCTACCTTAACAGCCATGCCTTTTGGAACGGTTTTAACCCTTCCCGCCACAGGTTCAGAAATGAACTCGGGTGCAGTAATTACAAGGGCAGAATTCAAACAAAAGTTTCCAATGGGAGGCGCAGGCTTATTTCCACAGTTCTCAATATTAAACCCAGAGGTAGTGTATTCAATTCCTGAACGCCAATTGGCTAATGGATTAGCAGATTCGTTCACTCATGTATTAGAGCAATATATGACTTACCCAATTGATGCGAACCTTCAAGATAGATTTACAGAAAGCATTATGCAAAGTATATTAGAAGTAGCACCGAAGTTGATGAAAGATCAAAAGAATTATAAAAATGCTGCAAACTTCATGTGGAATTGTACCATGGCTCTGAATGGTTTGATTCAAAAAGGAGTACCGACAGATTGGGCAATTCATGCCATGGGTCATGAATTAACAGCACTTTACGGTATCGATCATGCTCGAACGTTAGCCATTTTAACTGAAAGTCATTATCGCTATAACCTAGAAACCAAAAAAGAAAAATTAGTGCAATACGCTGAAAGAGTGTGGGGAATTAAAAATGGCAGCGACGCTGAAAAAGCGGAACAAGCCATCGAAAAAACAACTGAATTTTTCCACTCAATTGGTATAAAGACAAAACTTTCAGAATATACTTCGGAATACAAAGGCACCGCTGAAGAAATTGAAACAAGGTTTGAATCGAGAGGAATGAAAGGAATTGGTGAGCGAGGAACATTAACACCTCAAGACGCAAAGAAAATTGTAGAAATGTCCTATTAATTTAATTTATTAAAAAGTTATGCGGCTGTTCAATATTGAACAGCCGTTTTCATTTAGAATTAAACTACTTTTGTCACATGAGAAAAGATATTGTAGATATTTTACCAGGAGTTGGTTTAGGCGTTATTAAGTTTGGTATGGACAGAAATCAAGTAAAAATGATTTTAGGAGAACCAGATGAAACTGACGTTTTCTTCATGACTGAGTCAGATGATTCTGAATCAGAAGTATGGTACTATGACGACGATTTCCTTTCTTTAAGTTTTGATGCAGCTGATAACTGGCGCTTGGTTACCATTGAGATAGATGACTCTAAATTTCTGTTGCAAGGCCATTCGCTATATGGTAAAAACAAGCTAGAAGTTATAACCACCTTAGAAAAATTAAGCGTTACAGATTTTAAGCATGAGCCTGCTCCAATGGACGAAGCTCCAACTCACGAGTTAATAAGTTCTGACAGTTTAGGCATCAACTTTTGGTTTGATTATAACGCTGTTTCTGAAATTCAGTGGGGACCATTTTTTAATGCTGATGAGTCGGTAAAGTGGCCTGAATGAATGAACAAGATAGAAGTTAGGTAAGGCTTAAGAGCTACTTATCGATCAGCTTAATCTCTTATAATCAAGAAATCACCGGTTGGTGTTTCAAAATTATTTAAAAGAATATCAATCATTCCCTTTCCATGGCTTAAATAAATTTGAGAAAAGTTAAGTCTCCTTTCTTGAAGGCCATTTTTATAGAACAAGGTATCCTTTAAATAGAAAATCCTTTGCTGAGCTGTTTTCGCTTTTCTGCGCTCCGAACGAATGAATTTTTCTGAAAGTTTGTCCAATTGTTTTTGATGCTTTACAGAATGGGCACGTACATGATCAACAAGTGATTTGTCTACCACGCTTGCTAATGAGCTCAAATCTTTAAAGAATTCCAGCTGATTAGCTTTTTCTTTCGTCAATTCCAAGTTGTGGTTACTATTCGCAACTACCCACTCCTTCATTAAAACTCCCGGTTCTAAAAATAACTGTTGATTTGAAATTCCCAGCTCGTCAAAAACCTTAGATTGTTTCTCACTTAACCAAGCAACAGAATTTCTTAAGATTAAAACTGGCATTTGGATATTAACTTCTTGGAAGGTCGTTTTCAATTGAAACCAGTAAGCTAACTCCCCACCACCACCAATATAAGCTAAATTTGGAAGAATCGTTTCTTGATAGACCGGTCTCAATATTACATTAGGGCTAAACCTTTCCGGGTGTTTATCTAATTCAAGCAGTATTTCTTCTTCTGAAAAGGATAACGAAGTGCCATTTACATAATACGAGCCATTCTCTTTGACTATCCTTTCTCTGCTATTATCAGTTAAGTAAAATAAATTTATCTCCCGCGGGTTAACTTGTATTTTATATTGTTCAGCTAACTTTTTATTTTGAATGTCTACTTCTTTTGCAGAGAACTCGTCAAGTAATTCCTTTCTTAAAATAGGAGAAAAAAGTTTCTTTAATTGCTGATCGTCGCCATCCAATATCACCACTCCATGCATTCCAAACAATTCATTCACCAAATACCGAGTGGCAGCTGCTAAACTTTTATGACTTTTATATGCCGTAGAAAAAAGTTTGCTTAACTCTTCTGCATTTGTAGAATAGTCAGTCAACCATTGGTCAAATTCGGCTAAAACAGCTTCCATTTCGGAAAGTTCCATCCTGCCAACAGCTCCCTTCTGTTTCGTTTGCCAATCAAACCTCTTATCTTCAACATTAAAATGATTCACTTCAGCAAAATCATGATCTTCAGTAGCCATCCAGTAAACTGGAATAAAATTGAAATTAGGGTTTGCCTGTTTTAAATTATCACAAAGCTTTACTGTACTCACTATTTTGTAAATAAAATACAATGGACCTGTAAACAAGCACAATTGATGCCCTGTCGTTATTGTATATGAATCGTTTTGCCTGAGTAGGTTTATGTTTGATAAAACCTCACCTGCTTGATCAAGCTTAACTTCATCGTTTTTATACTGATGTATCAAACGATCAGCTAAAACAGCTCTATTACTTTCTGATAAAACTTTCTTATCAATGGCTCTTTTAAAGTTTTCTTGAGTGGGATATAACTCATAAAACTCTTTTAAATCAATACTTTCTGATAAATAATCAACTATAATTTTAGAAAAATATCCAGTTTCGTCTAAGGGTATACAATCTGCTTCCATATGAGCTAAGAAAGTTCGTTAAAAACTTGCGATATGCATGAGTTTTCGGTTAAAATTCAACTTCTTGTTGAGGGTTAGTCTAAATATTCTAAACCAGGTCACCGTAAAGATCAAACTCTTCAGCTCTGTTAATTTTCACACATGCAAAATCACCAATTCGCACATATTGATTTTTTGGAACAAGAACTTCATTGTCAACTTCAGGTGAATCAAACTCTGTACGACCAATAAAATAATCACCTTCTGCTCTATCAAAAAGCACTTTAAAAGTTTGCCCAACCTTCTCTTGATTCATTTCAAAAGAAATGGCACTTTGAATCTCCATAATTCGATTCGCACGTTCATGCTTTACTTCTTCAGGAACATCATCTTGTAATTTAAAAGCATGTGTATTTTCTTCATGAGAATAGGTAAAAATTCCCAATCGGTCGAATCTCATTTCCTTTACCCAGTTTTCCATCTGCTGATAATCTTCCTCTGTTTCTCCGGGGTAACCTGCAATCAAAGTTGTTCGAATTGCCATTTCTGGAACTGCTTTCCTAAACTCCTGAATTAACGCATTTGTTTTTGCCATTGTCGTTCCACGTCGCATAGACTTCAGCATATTATCTGAAATATGCTGCAGTGGAATATCAATATAATTTGCAATATTCTTTTTACGCTTCATGACCTCCAAAACATCCATCGGAAAACCGGTTGGAAATGCATAGTGCAAACGAATCCATTCAATACCTTCTACATCCGACAATTTTTCCAATAACTCTGCGAGTTTCCGTTCTTTGTATATATCAAGTCCGTAATATGTCAAATCCTGTGCAATAAGAATCAATTCTTTCGCACCTTGAGCCGCCAGCTGAGTTGCGTTAAACACCAATTCTTCTATTGGTGTGCTCACATGCTTTCCTCTCATCAGTGGGATTGCACAAAAAGAACAAGGACGATCACAGCCTTCGGCTATCTTAAAATAAGCATAGTGATTAGGAGTTGTAATTAACCTTTCCCCTATTAACTCTTTTTTATAATCGGCCTTTAACGTCTTTAATAATCTTGGTAATTCTCTAGTTCCAAAAAAGGCATCAACGTTTGGAATTTCCTCTTGCAGTTCTTCTCTATATCGTTCAGATAAACATCCGGTTACGTAAACTTTATCAACTCTACCTTCAGCCTTTGCATCAGCATATGACAAAATCATATCAATTGATTCCTGCTTGGCGTTATCGATAAATCCACACGTGTTAATGATAACAATTTCAGCGTCTTCTTCTTTACTTTCGTGCTCTACCTCAAAATTATTCGCTTTCAGTTGAGTCATCATTACTTCTGAATCAAAAATATTTTTTGAGCAACCAAGGGTTACAACATTTACTTTATTCTTTCTTAGTGTTTTCGTCTTCATAAAAAATGAATCTTCTCTCTATTTATTAAATAAGCTGTTCACAAACTCTTTACGGTTGAATACTTGTAAATGGTCCATTCCCTCTCCTACACCTATATATTTTACAGGAATTTTAAACTGATCTGAAATGCCAATAACGACACCTCCTTTTGCTGTACCATCAAGCTTTGTCAACGCTAAAGCATTTACTTCAGTCGCTGCTGTAAATTGCTTTGCTTGTTCAAACGCATTTTGACCGGTAGATCCATCTAAAACCAGCAAAATCTCGTGTGGAGCATCTGGAATTACCTTCTGCATGACACGCTTAATTTTACTCAGTTCGTTCATTAAGTTCACTTTGTTGTGCAATCTACCTGCGGTATCAATAATGGCAACATCAGCTCCCATTGAAACGGCCGATTGCAACGTATCAAAGGCTACAGAAGCAGGATCTGCTCCCATTCCTTGACTCACAATAGGCACACCAACCCGTTCTGACCAAATTTTAAGTTGGTCAACTGCAGCTGCTCTAAATGTATCAGATGCTCCTAAAACAACACTTTTACCTGCTTTTTTAAATTGATGCGCTAACTTTCCAATCGTTGTAGTTTTGCCAACACCGTTCACTCCTACAACCATAATCACATATGGCTTCTTATCTTCAGGAAGCGTAAACTCATCGTAATCAGTTGAATTATTTTCCTCTAATAAAGCAGCAATTTCTTCACGTAGAATTAAATCTAACTCGTTTGTTCCAACATATTTGTCCTTCTCAACTCTAGCTTCAATTCGTTTAATAATCTTCAAAGTCGTATCAACACCAACATCAGAAGTAATTAGGATTTCCTCTAGGTTATCCAAAACTTCATCATCCACCTTGGTTTTACCCACAACAGCACGACTAAGTTTTCCGAAGAAACTCTCTTTCGTTTTACTTAACCCCTCATCGAGATCTTTCTTTTTTTCTTTAGAGAAAAAGCCGAATAAACCCATAATTTAAAAATAAAAAAGGCTTCTCTCATCAAATGAAAGAAGCCCATTAACCTATTAATAATTTTATATTACTTTTTGAAATAGTCGTTCACAGCCTCGTTAGCCACCATTTCTTCTTTAAAAGTATATGAATTAGTTTTTTCAGACTTCACCATTTTAATTACCTTGGTAAATGCCTTTCCTTCTCCTTTTTGTAGGGATGCAACTGTTTTCTTAGCCATGTCTTACGTATTACTTGATTTCTTTATGAACCGTCATTTTCTTCAAAATCGGGTTGTATTTCTTTATCTCCATTCTTTCAGGAGTATTCTTTCTATTCTTTGTAGTAATGTACCTAGAAGTACCTGCTAGACCACTTTCTTTGTGCTCTGTACATTCTAAAATTACTTGTATTCTATTACCTTTTCCTTTTTTCGCCATTATCGTATGCTTTATTTACGGGAGCACAAAAATAGCTATTTTTTTCTTTAAATACTTAAACCAATCTGTAAATAATTTATAACTTTTTCCACTATTTTTCCATTAAAGACTCAATTGCCTTAACCGTTCTAGGGGAGCAAGTAGATAAGTTTTCAGGACCTTCTGTCGTAATTAAAATATCATCCTCAATTCTTACACCAATATTCCACCATTTTGGGTCGCAATCAGAACCCTGTGCAATATAAATTCCCGGCTCAACTGTTATCACATTTCCAACTACCAACGGGGTGTAGGTTCCCACATCGTGAACATCCAACCCTAAATAATGGGAAGTTCCGTGCATAAAATACTTACGAACCTCATTTTTATGTTTAATAATGCCAAGTTTCTTTAGTCCTTCTGCGATTATATCAGTAGTAATTAAACCAGGTTGCCAAAAACTAGCACCCTCAACTGCAGCTTCTATCCCTGCAGTTTGAGCTTCGAGAACCAACTCGTAAATTATTTTTTGCTCTTTCGTGAATTTTCCTGTTGGAGGGATAGTTCTCGTTACATCTGCTGTATAGCCATGGTATTCAGCGCCAATGTCACTAACAAGCAAACCTCCCTTAATCAATGGTCTTCTATTAGATGTATAATGCAATATGCAAGAATTCTCACCACTTCCCTGAATCGATGGAAAGCCGGTGTATTCAGCACCATTATTTTTAAATACGAACTCAACTAAAGCTTCTGTTTGAAATTCCGTCATGTTCTCATTCACCTCTTGCATCAATTTATTTTGAGCTTCGCACGTTATAGTAACTGCCTTTCTTAATAGAACGAGTTCTTCTTCTGTTTTAATTTGACGGAGTTGAGCCATTAGTATTCCTTCAATACGCTGATTATCTTTAAGTTCTGTTGGGTTCTTTTTAGAAAAATGATAAAACAGCCCATTTAAATTATCAGTAGATGTCGTATCGCCATCTTCAAGTGCAAATGGCGAATCAAAAAATACAGCTCTTAATGAATCAAACCTTGGATTGAATGTTAGAAAATCTTTATTTGGAAGAATAGCATTCAATTTAAGCCGATCCTTTGCCCTTTCTATTCCTAACCTTCTTCCATTCCAAAGCTCTGAATTCTTATCACGACTCTGCATAAACAAGACCTCATTCGTTTCGAAGGAGTTAAAACGTTGAAGCTCTTTATATATGATAACCATTGAGTTTGGCTCACGTAAACCTGTTAGGTAATAAAAATTTGGATTTTGATGATACTCATAATATACGTCATTTGATCTATTCCTTTCAGGACTTGAAAAGAAAACAATAGCAGATCCCTCTGGTAATAATTTACGCAAAGAGTCTCTTCTTGATTTATGAAATTCTGCAGATAAAAAATCCTGTTCATATTCAAATGAATCTTCATTTGAATTTAGGTTTACATCTAGGTCTTGAGACTTTAAAGAAGTTAAAAAAAATATAAAACATACACTAAATGAAATGAGTAGACGACTTACCATGCTATTAAAATAAATCTAAAGATAATAACTTATGAACTGTTTAATTTTTAAATTCACTAATTTTTTAAATAAAAAAAGCCCCTATTAAATAAATAATAGGGGCTTTTAAAAAAAATGGCGATGACATACTCTCCCGATTTCTCAGTACCATCTGCGCTATCGAGCTTAACTTCTCTGTTCGGTATGGGAAGAGGT
>CAJQLW010000058.1 GCA_905479325.1 uncultured Flavobacteriales bacterium | reverse complement strand
TAAACAATTTGATGCTTCATGGAAAGAAGAGCATCGCCTACAGTATTTTCTATGACGCTATGGCGATTGTAGATGAGAAGGTAGAAGAAGGTGGCCTAGAAACATGGAAAAAAGCATTGACAAATGTTACTCCCGCTGTTGAGGTTCGAAGTAGAAGAGTTGGAGGGGCAACCTTTCAAATACCACAACCTATTAGAGACGATAGAAAAACGTCTATGGGTATGAAGTGGTTAATTCTTTACTCGAAGAAAAGAAATGAGAAGACAATGGCTCAAAAGCTAGCAAACGAAATTATGGCTGCTGCTAAAGAAGAAGGTGCTGCTCACAAAAAGAAAGAAGATACGCACAGAATGGCGGAGGCGAACAAAGCTTTCTCTCATTTTAGATTTTAATATCAGACAAGAATATAGCAATGGCTAAAAGAGATTTAACACTTACTAGAAACATCGGTATTGCTGCTCACATTGATGCAGGTAAAACTACAACTACTGAAAGAGTATTGTATTATGCTGGTGTAAGTCACAAAATTGGAGAGGTTCATGATGGTGCCGCTACAATGGACTGGATGGAGCAAGAGCAAGAAAGAGGTATTACCATTACTTCTGCTGCGACAACAGTATTTTGGAAATACAGAGATCAAGAGTATCACATAAACATTATTGATACTCCAGGTCACGTTGATTTTACGGTTGAGGTAAACAGATCGTTAAGAGTATTAGATGGTTTGGTTTTCTTGTTTTCTGCTGTTGATGGTGTTGAGCCACAATCAGAGACGAACTGGAGGCTAGCTGATAACTATAACGTAGCTCGTTTAGGTTTCGTTAATAAGATGGACCGTCAAGGGGCTAACTTCTTAATGGTTTGTAAGCAAGTAAAAGAAATGTTGGGTAGTACTGCTGTGCCATTGCAATTACCAATTGGTGGAGAAGAAACTTTCAAAGGAGTGGTTGACTTGGTGAATAACCGAGGAATCATTTGGAACGAGGATGATATGGGAATGACATTCGAAGAAGTTCCAATTCCTGAGGATATGGTTGAAGAGGCAGCTCAATACAGAGAAAATCTGTTAGAGGCAATTGCTGAGTTCGACGATACCTTAATGGAGAAGTATTTCGAAGATCCAGATTCAATTTCGGAAAGAGAAATATTAGATGCATTAAGAGCTGCAACTATTTCATTAAAGATTGTTCCGATGCTTTGTGGTTCTGCCTTTAAGAATAAAGGTGTTCAGACCATGTTAAACTATGTGATGGAATTACTTCCTTCACCTATGGATACGGAAGCTATCGTTGGTACAAATCCAGATACAGATAAAGAAGAGTCAAGAAAGCCTTCAGTTGACGAGCCGTTTGCAGCTTTAGCATTTAAAATTGCAACTGACCCGTTTGTTGGTCGTTTATGTTTTGTTAGATCGTATTCAGGAATGTTGGATTCAGGTTCATACGTAATGAACATGAGAACGCAGAAGAAGGAGCGTATTTCAAGAATTTTCCAAATGCACGCGAATAAGCAAAATCAAATTGATAAGCTACACGCAGGAGACATTGGAGCATTAGTTGGTTTTAAAGACATTAAAACCGGAGATACGTTAACCGAAATAGGAAAGCCGATTGTACTAGAATCAATGGACTTCCCAGACCCTGTAATTGGAATTGCTATTGAGCCTAAAACTCAAGCTGATGTTGACAAGATGGGAATGGCTTTGGCTAAATTATCCGAAGAAGATCCAACCTTAACAATTCACACAGATGAAGATTCAGGTCAAACTGTATTGAGTGGAATGGGTGAGTTACACTTGGATATTATTTTAGACCGTTTGAAAAGAGAATTTAAAGTAGATTGTAACCAAGGTGCTCCTCAGGTAGCATACAAGGAGGCAATATCAGGTTCTACTGATCACAGAGAAGTTTACAAGAAGCAATCAGGTGGTAGAGGTAAATTTGCTGATATCGTTGTTAAGATTGAGCCTGTTGCTGATGCTGAAAAAGCTGACGGTTTAGAGTTCATAGACGAAATCAAAGGTGGTCGTATTCCAAAAGAATTTATTCCTTCAGTAGAAAAAGGTTTTAGAGAATCAATGAAGAACGGAGTTCTTGCAGGATATCCAATGGATAGTTTAAAAGTGACCTTAATTGATGGTTCATTCCATGCAGTAGATTCTGATCAATTGTCATTTGAATTGGCTGCTAAGATGGCATTTAAAGAAGCAATTCCTAAATCGAAGCCAGTATTGCTTGAGCCAATAATGAAGTTGGAAGTTGTAACTCCAGAAGAGAACATGGGAGATATCGTTGGTGACTTGAACAGAAGAAGAGGACAGGTTGATGGTATGGATGACAGAAATGGAGCAAAAGTTGTGAAAGCAAAAGTTCCATTGTCAGAAATGTTTGGTTACGTTACTGCACTTAGAACAATGTCTTCAGGTAGAGCAACATCAAGTATGGAGTTCTCACACTTCGACCCTGCACCTAAAAACGTTTCAGACGAAGTAATTGCAGTTGCTAAAGGAAAAGTACAAGCTTAATATAAAAGAAAGCATGAATCAGAAAATTCGAATAAAGCTTAAATCATACGATTTCAACTTAGTTGATAAATCGGCTGAGAAAATAGTTAAAACTGTTAAATCAACTGGA
Source organism: uncultured Flavobacteriales bacterium (assembly GCA_905479325.1). GTDB lineage: Bacteria > Bacteroidota > Bacteroidia > Flavobacteriales_E > Vicingaceae > NORP294. The sequence continues at coordinate 58,468 of CAJQLW010000058.1, read as the reverse complement.
GCTGTTGTAAGTGGACCAATTCCATTGCCAACGCAAAAGAGAATTTACACAGTATTGAAATCACCTCACGTTAACAAAAAGGCAAGAGAGCAGTTTGAGTTATCTTCTTACAAGAGATTACTTGATATCTACAGTTCTACTTCAAAAACAGTAGATGCCTTAATGAAGCTTGAATTACCAAGTGGAGTTGATGTTGAAATTAAAGTATAAACAATTTTAAAGCAATAAAATGCCAGGTTTATTAGGAAAAAAAATAGGAATGACTAGTGTCTTCAGTACCGAGGGTAAAAACATACCATGTACAGTTATAGAGGCCGGTCCTTGTGTTATTACGCAAGTAAAAACCGAAGAAACAGATGGCTACAATTCTGTTCAGATCGCGTATGGTGAGAAAAAGGAGAAGAGTACTTCTGCTGCCATGATGGGTCACTTCAAGAAAGCTAATACTACTCCAAAGCGAAAGCTAGTAGAAGTACAAGGCTATGAAGATAGAAAAGTAGGTGATGAAATAACCGTTGATGTTTTTGAAGAAGGAATGTGGGTAGATGTTACCGCCACTTCAAAAGGTAAAGGTTTTCAAGGTGTTGTTAAAAGACATGGTTTTTCTGGTGTAGGTGATGCAACTCATGGTCAGCACAACAGATTAAGAGCTCCTGGTTCTATCGGAGCAGGTTCTGATCCATCTAGAGTATTTAAAGGTACTCGAATGGCCGGTCAAATGGGAAATGCCAAGGTTACGATTCAGAACTTGAAAGTTGTTAAGGTGTATGCCGAAAAGAACTTAATAGTAATTAAAGGCTCAGTGCCAGGTGCAAACGGTTCGATGGTTCTCATCAACAACTAAAATACGGAGGATTAAGAAATGGAATTAAGTATTTTAAATAAAGACGGTAAGTCTGGTAAGAAAGTAAATGTATCGGATTCGATATTTGCTATTGAGCCAAATGATCACGCTATTTATTTAGATGTAAAGCAGTACTTGGCTAATCAAAGACAAGGTACAAGCAAGTCTAAAGAACGAGCAGAGATATCAGGTAGTACAAGAAAGATTAAGAAGCAAAAGGGAACAGGAACTGCAAGAGCAGGTAGTATCAAGTCTCCATTGTTTAGAGGTGGTGGTACTGTATTTGGTCCAAGACCTAGAAATTATTCTTTCAAGTTAAACAAGAAGCTTAAGAATTTAGCAAGATGTTCTGCTTTTTCGCATAAAGCGAAGTCAGGAGACTTACTTATTTTGGAAGATTTTCAAATGGATGCTCCAAAAACTGGAGAGTTCAGTCAGATTTTGAGCAACTTAAAATGCAATGATAAAAAAACATTAATGGTTGTTTCTGAATCAAATAAAAACATATATTTGTCATCCCGAAATTTGCAGGGTGCTAAAGTAGTATCTCCTTCAGATGTAAACACTTACGATTTGGTTAACGCTAATAAAGTAATTGTTTCGCAGGGTGCATTAGAGATAATAGAAAGTATTTTAAGTTAATATATTGGTCATGAGTACATTAAAAAAACCTGTTATAACAGAAAAGATGACTGCCTTAACAGAGGAGTTAAACAGATATGGTTTTGTAGTCGATCACAATGCCAATAAATTACAAATTAAGAGCGCAATCGAGGAAATGTATGGTGTTTCTGTAGACAGAGTAAATACGATGAACTACAAAGGAAAGCACAAGACAAGATATACAAAGACTGGTTGGGTAGAAGGAAGAACGAATAAGTTTAAAAAAGCAATCGTAACTCTTGCAGAGGGAGATGCTATAGACTTTTACAGCAATATTTAGAAAATAAGTAATGGCAGTAAAGAAATTAAAACCAACAACACCAGGGCAACGTCACAAAGTGGCTTCGTCTTTTGAGGACATTACCTCGGCAACTCCTGAAAAATCATTATTGAAAGGTAAGGGAAGAAAAGGTGGAAGAAATAATACGGGTAAAATGACCATGCGAAATATCGGTGGTGGTCATAAGAGACGTTACAGAACTATTGATTTCAAACGTGATAAGTTTGGTATTCCTGGTAAAGTAGCTTCTGTAGAATACGATCCGTATAGAACTGCACGTATCGCTTTAATCAATTACGTTGATGGAGAGAAAAGATACATTATTGCACCAAAAGGCATAGAGGTTGGACAGGAGATAAATTCTGGAAAAGGTGTTGAGCCCGAGGTAGGTAATGCAATGTATTTATCAGAAGTTCCTATGGGTACTATGATTCATAACATTGAGTTAAGACCTGAGCAAGGTGCAAAAATGGCTAGAAGTGCGGGTTCTTATGCGCAGTTGGTGTCACGAGAAGGGAAGTATGTTGGAATTAAGATGCCTTCAGGTGAGGTGAGATTAATTTTAGGTACTTGTTTAGCAACAATAGGTATAGTATCTAATTCTGATCACATGTTAGAAAGATCTGGTAAGGCAGGTCGTTCAAGATGGTTAGGAAGAAGATCTAGAGTTAGAGGTGTTGTTATGAACCCTGTTGATCACCCAATGGGTGGTGGTGAAGGACGTTCTTCAGGAGGACATCCAAGATCTAGAAATGGAATACCTGCTAAAGGATATAAAACTAGAGCACCGAAGAAATTATCAAGTAAGTACATCATCGAAAGAAGAAAGAAATAAGATTATAATATGAGTCGTTCACTTAAAAAACCGCCGTTTGTACATTACAAGTTAGCTCAAAGAGTTGATGAGGCGCAATCTTCAGCAAATAAGGCTGTAATTAAGACATGGTCTCGTGCATCAATGATCACTCCTGATATGGTAGGTTTGACAATTGCTGTGCATAATGGTAACAAATTCATTCCTGTTTACGTAACTGAGAACATGGTAGGGCACAAGTTAGGAGAATTTGCTCCGACTAGAACTTACAGAGGTCACGGTGGCAAGAAAGATAAAGGGAAACGATAAATAATAGATTAAGATGGGAGCACGTAAGAAAAATGCTGCACTAGCTGCAAAAGAGGCAAAAAAGACGAAGAGCTTTGCCATGCTAAGAAATTGTCCAACTTCACCTCGTAAAATGAGATTGGTTGCTGATATGATTAGAGGTGAAGAGGTTTCTAAAGCTTTATCTATGCTTCAGTACAGTCCTAAGGAGGCGTCTAATAGAATGGAGAAGTTACTGCGTTCTGCTATTGCCAATTGGGAAGCTAAAAATGAAGGTGAAAGACCAGAAGATAATCATTTAGTTGTATCTGAAGTGAAAGTAGATAGTGCTAGAATGTTGAAGAGATTACGTCCTGCTCCACAAGGAAGAGGTCATAGAATTAGAAAGCGTTCAAACCATGTTACTTTAACCGTGGATAGATTAAACGTAGAAAACATAACAAAATAAGAGATACTCAATAATGGGACAGAAGACAAATCCAATAGCAAATCGTTTAGGAATCATCAAGGGGTGGGACTCAAACTGGTACGGTGGAAGAAACTACGGTGATAAAATTGCTGAAGATGATAAGGTTCGTCAATACATTATGGCGAGACTGCAAAAAGCTAGTATCTCCAAAATTGTAATTGAAAGAACATTAAAGTTAGTTACAGTTACTATTAATTCATCAAGACCAGGTATTATCATCGGAAAAGGTGGTAAGGATGTGGACATGTTGAAGGAAGAGTTAAAGAAATTAACTAAAAAAGACATTCAGATCAATATCTTTGAGATTAAGAGACCTGAATTAGATGCTAAATTAGTTGCTGATAGTGTTGCAAGACAAATTGAAGGACGAATCTCTTTTAGAAGAGCTGCAAAAATGTCTGTAGCTTCAACCATTAGAATGGGTGCTGAAGGAATTAAGATTATGGTAAGCGGTAGACTTGGTGGTGCTGAAATGGCAAGAACTGAGTTTTACAAAGAGGGAAGAATTCCATTGCATACATTTAGAGCGGATATTGATTACGCTTTATCTGAAGCACATACAACGTATGGTAGAATCGGAGTTAAAGTTTGGATCTGTAAAGGAGAGATATATGGTAAGAGAGATCTTTCACCAAATATCGTATCAAACAAGCCGGCACCGAAGTCACAACAAGGTAGAGGTGGCTTTAGAGGTGGAAAGAAAAGAAATAACTAAGAGTAAGGAGCAAGCTTAAAATAAAAGTACAATGTTACAACCGAAAAGAACGAAGTTTAGGAAAATGCAAAAGGGCCGCATGAAGGGTAATGCCGGACGTGGTAACCAGATTGCATTCGGAAGTTTTGCGATAAAAACCCTTGAGGAGTGTTGGTTAACTGCTCGTCAGATTGAGGCGGCAAGGATCGCGGTTACACGTTATATGAAAAGAGAGGGTCAGATTTGGATTCGTGTTTTTCCTGACAAGCCGATCACAAAGAAGCCTGCAGAGGTAAGGATGGGAAAGGGTAAAGGTGCACCTGAATTATGGGTGGCTGTTGCAAAGCCTGGTCGAATTTTGTTCGAAGCTGATGGAGTTCCTTTAGACATAGCTAAAGAGGCGATGAGATTAGCGTCACAAAAGCTTCCTGTTAAGACGAAATTTATTGTAAGAAGAGATTACAAAGCATAAATAGCAAACGATGAAACAAACAGATATTACAAATCTTACTGCGGATGATTTGCAAGAGAATTTAGCTGAACAGTCTGAGATTCTTGCAAAATTAAAAATGAATCATTCGGTTTCTCCATTGGAGAATCCAATGCAGATTGGTGTAGCTAGAAAAACAGTTGCCCGATTGAAGACAGAGATTAGAAAAAGAGAATTGACACAAGCTCAAGAGAAATAAAGTATTCCGATGGAAAATACAAGAAACTTAAGAAAAGAAAGAATTGGAGTAGTCGTCAGCAACAAGATGGAGAAGTCCATAACTATTGCTGTTGAGAGTAAGGTGAAGCACCCTATGTACGGGAAGTTTATCAAGAAGACTTCTAAATTCATGGCCCATGATGAAAAGAATGATTGCAATATCGGTGATACTGTAAAAATCATGGAAACTCGTCCAATGAGTAAAAACAAGAATTGGAGATTAGTAGAAGTAATTGAAAGAGTGAAGTAATTATGATACAGCAAGAATCTAGATTAACGGTAGCTGATAACAGTGGTGCAAAGGAAGTTCTTTGTATAAGAGTTTTAGGCGGTACAAAAAGAAGATATGCTTCAATTGGTGATCAGATAGTAGTTTCAGTTAAGTCTGCAATTCCTTCTGGTAACATTAAAAAAGGAGCTGTATCGAAAGCGGTAATAGTTCGAACAAAGAAAGAGATAAGACGTCAGGACGGGTCATATATTCGATTTGATAATAATGCAGTTGTATTATTAGGGCAAACAGGAGAAATGAGAGGAACTCGTATTTTCGGACCTGTTGCTCGTGAATTGAGAGATAAGAAGTTTATGAAAATTGTTTCATTAGCACCTGAAGTACTTTAATAGATTAATATCATGAAGAAGTTAAATATTAAAAAAGGCGATGCTGTAAGAGTAGTTGCCGGTGTTTCGAAAGGTAAGGAAGGAACCGTTTTGAAGGTTTTACCTTCAACATCTAGAATCATCATCGAAGGTGATGACATTAGAAAAGACAGTAAACACACAAAACCAAATGCGACGAACCAAGAAGGTGGTATCATTAAGCAAGATGCTGCTATTCACATTTCAAATGTAATGTTGGTAGATCCGTCAACTGGTAAAGTTGATCGTGTTGGTAGAAGACAAGAGGACGGGAAGTCTGTTCGTTATTTTAAGAAATCTAAAGAGCTAGTTAAGTAATGGAGCCAAGATTAAAAACAATGTACAACGAAGACATCAAAAAGAACATGATGTCTGCTTTCAACTACAAGAGTTTAATGCAAATTCCTAAATTGGAAAAAATTTGTATCAACCAAGGTGTAGGTAAAGCTGTAGCTGATAAAAAACTAATTGATTCTGCAATTACAGAAATGACCTCAATTGCTGGTCAAAAGGCTGTAGCTACATTCTCAAAGAAGGATATTTCTAACTTTAAGTTAAGAAAGGGGATGCCTGTAGGTGTTCGAGTAACTTTACGAGGTGAAAGAATGTACGAGTTTTTGGATCGTTTAGTATCGGTTTCATTGCCACGTACTAGAGATTTTAGAGGGATAAGTAATAAAGGTTTTGACGGTAGAGGAAACTATACATTAGGAATTAAAGAACAAATTATCTTTCCTGAAATTGATATTGATAAAGTGAATAATATTGGTGGTATGGATATCACTTTCGTTACTACAGCAGAAACGAATGAAGAATCTAGAGCTCTATTGAAAGAGTTTGGAATGCCATTTCAAAAAAATAAAAACGAACAATAAGCCATGGCTAAAGAATCGATGAAAGCTCGCGAGAGAAAGCGCGCACTAATGGTTGAAAAGTATGCTGAAAAGAGAGCTGCTTTAAAGGCTGCAGGTGATTACGAAGGGTTACAAAAGTTGCCTAAGAATTCTGCACCGGTAAGAATGCATAACAGATGTAAGTTAACTGGTCGACCTAAAGGATATATGAGACAATTTGGTTTGTCACGTGTAACTTTCAGAGAGATGGCAAGTTCAGGTTTAATACCTGGTGTTAAAAAGGCTAGTTGGTAAATTAAATAAGGAATAATGACAGATCCAATTTCAGATTTTCTGACAAGAATTAGAAACGCATCAAGTGCGAAACATAGAATAGTAGATATTCCGGCCTCAAATTTAAAGAAGGAAATGACCAAAATTCTTTTCGAGAAGGGGTATATCTTAAACTATAAGTTTGTTGAAGGTGAGAATCCTCAAGGTAGCATTAAAATTGCATTAAAGTATCATCCTGTATCTAAAGTTCCGGCTATAAAAAGCCTAACTAGAATTAGTAAGCCAGGTTTAAGAAAATATGCTCAAGCTGATAGTTTACCACGTGTAATAAACGGTCTAGGTATTGCGATTATATCTACTTCTAAAGGTGTAATAACCGACAAGGAAGCAAGAAGAGAAAAAGTAGGTGGTGAAGTACTTTGCTACATATATTAAAATTTTAAGTTTAAAATAACATGTCACGAATCGGTTTAGCACCAATTGAAATTCCTGCAGGAATAGAGATCACAATCTCTGACAAGAATCTTGTTAGTGTAAAGGGCCCTAAAGGCGAATTACACCAAAGTGTAGATTCTAACATTACTGTTAAGAAAGAAGAGAATTCAATTGTTTTGGAAAGACATTCAGAGCAAAAAGATCATAAAGCAAAGCACGGTTTATATCGTTCTTTAATCAACAACATGATTATTGGAGTAACAGAGGGATTTAAAAAAGATCTTGAGTTAGTTGGTGTTGGATATAGAGCTGCAAACAGAGGTCAGATTTTGGAGTTAAGTTTAGGTTTCTCTCATCCAATTGTAATGGAAATTGCATCTGAGGTTACTGTTACTACAGCTTCTGAAAGAGGAAAAAACCCTATAGTTACTTTAGAGTCATATGACAAGCAGTTGATCGGTCAAGTAGCGGCAAAAATTAAGTCAATGAGAAAGCCAGAGCCATACAAAGGTAAAGGTGTTCGATTTGTTGGAGAATTCATTAGAAGAAAAGCAGGTAAGTCTGCTTCTAAATAATAAATAGTTATGGCACTTACAAAGTCAAATAGAAGACTAAGAATTAAAAGAAGAATTCGTAAGGTAGTTACAGGTACTGCTGAACGTCCAAGAATGTCTGTTTTTAGAAGTAATAAAGAGATTTATGCTCAATTAATTGATGATAATTCAGGAAGTACAATTCTTGCAGCTTCATCAACAGAGAAATCAGTAGCTTCTGAAAAAGGAACTAAACTAGAGAAGTCTGTGTTAGTTGGAAAGTTAATTGCTGAGAAAGCAGCTAAGGCTGGTATTACATCAGTAAGTTTTGATAGAAACGGATATCTATACCACGGCAGAGTTAAGGCTATTGCTGAAGGTGCTAGAGAAGGCGGATTGAACTTTTAATAAAGAGAAGAAATTATAAAGATATGGCTAACGCAAACACAAAGAGAGTTAAGTCTAGTGAAATCGAACTAAAAGATAGATTAGTTGGTATTCAAAGAGTAACTAAGGTAACTAAAGGTGGTAGACATTTTAGTTTTTCAGCAATTGTTGTTGTAGGAAACGAAAATGGTATCGTTGGATACGGTTTAGGAAAAGCAAATGAAGTAACAGAGGCTATTTCAAAAGGTATCGACGATGCAAAGAAAAATCTAATTAAGGTTCCTGTTGTTAATGGTACTGTTCCTCATCAACAAGAAGCAAAGTATGGTGGAGCGCAAGTATTCATTAAGCCTGCTTCTAATGGTACCGGTGTAATTGCCGGTGGTGCAATGCGTGCTGTATTAGAGAGTGTAGGTGTTCACGATGTACTAGCAAAGTCAAAGGGATCATCTAACCCACATAACGTTGTAAAAGCTACAATAAAGGCGTTACAAGAAATGAGAGATGCTTACACTGTTGCAAAACACAGAGGAGTTGAACTTGATGTTGTATTTAACGGTTAAAATCGAACGAAATGTCAAAGATTAAAGTAACCCAAGTAAGAAGTAGAATTAATAGACCAAAAAGTCAGAAGTTAACACTTGACGCTTTAGGTTTAACAAGAAACCAAAAGACTGTAGAGCATGAAGATACTCCTCAGGTTTTGGGAATGATAAATAAGGTAAAACACCTTGTTTCGGTAGAAAAAGTATAACTAGCTTAAAAGATTTATCATGGATTTAAGTAATTTGACGCCTGCAGAAGGTTCAGTAAAAAATAAAGGAAAAAGAGTTGGTAGAGGTGAAGGTTCTGGTAGAGGTGGTACTTCTGCTAGAGGTCATAAAGGTGCCAAGTCTAGATCTGGATATTCTAAGAAAATAGGATTTGAAGGTGGTCAAATGCCATTGCAAAGAAGAGTTCCTAAATTTGGTTTTACGAATATCAACAGAAAAGAGTTCAAAGGAATTAATTTAGACACTATTCAGACTCTTGCAACTTCAAAGAACATTGAAACAATCGATTTAGATGTTTTAATAGACAATGGATTAGCAAATAGAAATACATTAGTGAAGATTTTAGGTAGAGGTACAGTTGACGCAAAAGTTACTGTTAAAGCTCATGGATTCTCAAAAAGCGCGAAAGAGGCTATTGAGGCGAAGGGTGGTTCTACTGAAACTATAGCATAATTTATGAAACGTTTTTTAGAAACTTTAAAGAATATTTGGACGATTGAGGATCTAAGAGTGAGAATAATTAACACTCTTGGATTGCTTTTGATTTATCGTTTAGGTTCTTTTATCGTATTGCCTGGTGTTGATTCTGCTGCTTTAGAGGTAGCGAATGCAAATAACGGAGGAGGAATTGCTGACTTATTAAACCTTTTTGCAGGTGGAGCTTTTTCAAGAGCCTCAATTTTTGCTTTAGGTATCATGCCATATATTTCTGCTTCGATTGTAGTTCAACTTTTGGGAATTGCGATACCTTATTTTCAAAAACTTCAGAAGGAAGGAGAGAGTGGAAGAAGAAGGATCAATCAGATTACAAGAATGCTAACGATTGCAATTGTTGGTTTCCAAGCTGGTCCTTATATAGCTTCACAAGTTCCTGCATTCACGCAAGGTGGTGCGATGGTTCGTCCTGATGATGCTTTCTGGTGGGTTTCTACTGTTATTATATTGATCACAGGAACAATGTTTGTGATGTGGTTAGGAGAAAGAATTACAGAGAAAGGCTTAGGCAATGGAATTTCTTTAATCATTATGATTGGAATTATTGCCAATCTGCCATTTGCTTTTGTAGCTGAGTTCGCCTCAAGAATAAATGGTGGCGGTTTGGTTATTCTATTAGTTGAATTAGTGATCTTGCTACTTGTGATTATAGCAACTATATTGTTAGTTCAGGGAACCCGAAGGGTGCCTGTGCAATTCGCAAAAAGAGTTGTAGGGAATAAGCAGTACGGTGGTGTTAGACAATATATTCCATTAAAAGTTAATGCTGCTGGTGTAATGCCAATCATTTTTGCGCAAGCAATAATGTTTATTCCAATTACGTTAGTGGGTTTTGCTGATACAGATTCACTTTCAGGAGTAACTCAAGCATTAAGTGATTTTACCGGTTTTTGGTATAATTTGATTTTTGCAATTATGATTATTGCTTTCACTTACTTCTATACAGCAGTAACTGTGAACCCTAATCAAATGGCAGATGATATGAAGAAAAATGGTGGATTTGTTCCGGGTGTTAAGCCCGGTAAAAGAACTGCGGAGTTCTTAGATACTATTTTATCGAGGATAACATTACCAGGTTCTATCTTTTTAGCAATAGTTGCCATATTACCCGCCTTTGCAGCAAAAGCAGGTGTTAATGGTCAGTTCTCTCAATTTTTTGGAGGAACATCATTGTTGATTATGGTAGGAGTTGTATTAGATACACTTCAGCAGATTGAAAGTCATTTGTTAATGAGACACTATGATGGTTTGATGAAGTCGGGAAGGATAAAAGGTCGTTCTAGCATAAACATGGCAGGATAAGGTCAAGTTATGTATTTGAAGACTGAAGAGGAGATAGAGTTAATAAGAGAGAGTTCTTTACTTGTTGGAAAAACGTTAGCTGAAGTTGCTAAACTAATAGAGCCCGGTGTTGATACTGTAAAGTTAGATGACATTGCGGAAGAGTTTATCAGAGACAACGGAGGTATACCGGGATTCAAAGGAATGTATGATTTTCCAAATACACTGTGTATTTCAATAAATTCACAAGTGGTACATGGAATTCCTTCAAAAATGCCCTTAAAAAATGGAGATATAGTTTCTGTTGATTGTGGAGTTTTAATGAATGAATTTTATGGAGATGTGGCGTACACTTTTGAAGTGGGAGATGTTTCCCAAGACATTAAAAGGTTGTTGAATACGACTAAGGAGTGTTTGAGAGCCGGTATTGAGGCTGCAGTAGTTGGTAATAGAGTTGGAGATATTGGTTATGCTGTGCAAAAAATAGCAGAGGATAATGGATATGGTGTAGTAAGAGAATTGGTAGGACACGGATTGGGTAAAAAGTTACACGAGGAGCCTCAAGTTCCTAATTACGGAAAACGTGGGCAAGGAGTGAAATTGAAAGAAGGTTTGGTTATAGCAATAGAACCTATGATCAATATGGGGAAGAGACATGTTAGGCAAGATGACGATGGATGGGCAATAGTAACAAAGGATGGTTTACCCTCTGCACATTTCGAGCACGATGTGGTAATTAGAAGAGGAGCAGCTGAAGTTTTGTCAACTCACGATTTGATTGAAGAAGTATTAAAAAATAAGAATAAGTAATAGTAAATGGCTAAACAAGCGTCAATAGAACAAGATGGTACAGTAACAGAGGCATTGTCGAATGCAATGTTTAGAGTAGAGCTAGAAAATGGGCATATCATAACAGCACATATTTCTGGGAAGATGAGAATGTACTACATCAAATTATTGCCGGGAGATAAGGTAAAGGTAGAGATGTCGCCATACGACTTGTCTAAAGGACGGATAACTTATAGATACAAGTAAATTTTGAATATTTTTCACTATTATTAGTGTAACAATAAACTAAGACTCATGAAAATAAGAGCATCAATTAAGAAAAGAAGTGCTGATTGCAAAATCGTTCGAAGAAAAGGGCGATTATATGTTATTAACAAGAAGAATCCTAAGTTCAAGCAAAGACAAGGATAAGAAAAAACATTATTTATGGCTAGAATAGCAGGTATTGATTTACCAAAAAACAAGCGAGGAGTAATAGGTTTAACCTATATCTATGGAATTGGAAGGAGCTCAGCTCAATCAATTCTTGATAAAGCAGGTGTAAGTGTTGACAAGAAGGTTCAAGACTGGGATGATGATGATTTGGGTAAGATCAGACAACTCATAACAGATGAATTTACGGTTGAAGGATCTTTACGTTCTGAGGTTCAATTGAACATTAAGCGTTTAATGGATATTGGATGTTACAGAGGTGTTCGTCACAGATCAGGTCTTCCTTTAAGAGGTCAAAAAACCAAGAACAACGCTCGTACGAGAAAAGGTAAAAAGAAAACAGTTGCTAACAAGAAGAAGGCTACTAAATAAATAAGCGAATAACGTTTTACAAGATGGCAAAATCTACACAGAAAAAGAAAAAGAATGTAAAAGTTGAATCAATTGGTGAGGCTCACATTCATGCATCGTTTAACAACATCATTATCTCTTTAACCAATAAGAATGGTCAAGTAATTTCTTGGGCATCTGCTGGAAAGATGGGATTTAAGGGTTCAAAAAAGAACACTCCTTATGCTGCGCAATTAGCTGCTGAAGAGTGTACAAAAGAAGCGCATGATTTAGGTTTAAGACGAGTTAAGGTTTATGTTAAAGGTCCGGGCGCAGGAAGAGAGTCTGCAATCAGAACGATACATAACAACGGTGTTGAAGTTACAGAGATTATTGATATTACTCCGATTCCTCATAATGGATGTCGTCCTCCAAAGAGAAGAAGAGTTTAATTGTAAAGCATAAAACAGAAGAACAATGGCAAGATATAGAGGCCCTAAATCAAAAATCGCAAGAAAGTTTAAAGAGCCAATCTTTGGACCTGATAGAGCTTTAGAAAAAAAGAATTATCCTCCTGGTCAACATGGACCTAATAAAAGGAGAGGTAAGCAGTCTGAATATGCTGTCCAGTTAATGGAGAAGCAAAAGGCTAAGTACACGTATGGTATTTTAGAAAAGCAGTTTTCTAATTTATTTAAAGAGGCTTCTAGAACGAAAGGTATTACAGGTGAAAACTTGCTAAAACTTTGTGAGTCTAGACTTGATAATGTAGTTTACAGATTAGGGTTAGCTTCAACAAGAAGCGGTGCTCGTCAAATGGTAGGTCATAAGCATTTCATGGTAAATGGAACAATTATGAATATCCCATCATACTCATGTAAAGAAGGAGACGTAATAGAAGTTAGAGAGAGATCTAAATCTTTAGAAGCCATAAACGAATCATTAGCTAACAGAAGAGAGCAGCATGATTGGTTAGAGTGGAATTCTCAAGAGATGAAAGGTAGGTTCGTTAACGCACCAGAAAGAGCTCAAATTAATGAGAACATCAAGGAGCAGTTAATTGTAGAACTTTACTCTAAGTAATAACATTCTAAAAAAATAATATATGGCAATTTTAGATTTTCAAAGGCCTGACAAGGTAATAATGATTGAATCGAATGACCAACATGGTAAATTCGAATTCAGACCACTTGAACCAGGTTATGGCATTACAATTGGTAATGCTATTAGAAGAATTTTACTTTCATCACTTGAGGGATATGCTATAACTGGAATCAAGATTGAGAATGTAGATCATGAATTTTCAACGATAGATGGTGTCGTAGAAGACGTAACTTCTATGATCTTAAACCTAAAACAAGTTCGTTTCAAACAACAAATTGAGGGTACAAATTCAGAAAAAGTAAATATTTCTATTTTAGGTCAAGATAAATTGACTGCCGGTGATATAGGTAAGTTTACTTCTGCTTTCCAAGTTTTAAACCCTGGCCATGTAATATGTAACATGGAGCGTTCAGTTAAAATCCAAATGGAGTTAACTGTTGAAAAGGGTAGAGGTTATGTGCCATCTGAAGAGAATGACGTAGAAGACGCTGTAGTAGGATTTATTCCAATAGATTCTATCTTTACTCCTATAAAAAATGTAAATTACAGCATCGAGAACTATAGAGTTGAAGAAAGAACTGACTATGAAAAGTTGGTATTAGACATCGAGTCTGATGGTTCAATTCACCCGAAAGAAGCGTTGAAAGAAGCAGCTACTATTTTAATTCAACATTTTATGTTGTTTTCTGATGAGAAGATTGCTCTTGAAACTGAAGTTAAATCAGCTGTTGAGGAATTCGATGAGGATTCATTGCACATGAGACAATTATTGAAGACTCGTTTAATTGATATGGATTTATCAGTTAGAGCCTTAAATTGTTTAAAAGCTGCTGACGTAGACACTTTAGGTGAGTTAGTACAATTTAATAAATCTGATTTGTTGAAATTCAGAAACTTTGGTAAAAAGTCATTAACTGAATTAGATGAATTAGTTGAAAACAAAAACTTGACTTTCGGAATGAACGTTGCGAAGTACAAACTGGATAAGGATTAAGAATTATGCGACACGGAAAGAAATTTAACCACTTAGGTAGAACAAGATCTCATAGAAAAGCAATGCTTTCAAACATGGCTTGTTCATTAATTCAACACAAACGAATTAACACAACAGTTGCGAAAGCAAAAGCTTTAAGAGTTTTTGTAGAGCCTTTGATTACAAAGTCAAAAAATGACTCTACACACTCAAGAAGAGTTGTATTTAGTTACTTAAATAATAAATACATCGTATCAGAGCTATTTAGAGACGTAGCTCCTGCTGTAGCCAGTAGACCGGGAGGATACACCAGAATAATCAAGACTGGAAACAGAATGGGTGATAACGCTGAAATGTGTATGATTGAGTTGGTTGACTTCAACGAGATTTATGGTTCTGAAAAGAAAGATACGAAAAAGAAAGCTAGAAGCAGAAGAGGTTCAGGTAAAGCTACTGCGAGTGTTGAAACAGCAGCAGAAGAGGTTAAATCTGATGCTTCAGAAGGAAATGAATCAAAAGAAGGCGCTAAAGATTAAAAGTTAATTTTACGTTGATAAATTATATTGAAAAAGGATAAAGCTATAGGTTTTATCCTTTTTTTTGATTTAAACTTTAATACATAAAGCTCAACACATAATGAAGTATAACGCAAAGGGTAAGGGCATCGTAGTATTGCAAGATGGAACGGTGTTTCACGGATTATCCGCGGGAATAGTTGGTACAAGTACGGGTGAAATTTGTTTTAATACAGGTATGACCGGTTATCAAGAAATTTATACCGACCCATCTTATTTTGGACAAATTATGGTATGTGCAACAGCGCATATTGGTAATTATGGAATAGAAGACAATGAAATAGAGTCTGACAATGTAAAAATATCAGGTTTGATTTGTAAGAAATTCTCAGATGTATATTCACGACCGATGGCTGATGGATCATTGCAGAACTATTTTGAAGTAAATAAAATAGTTGCCATAACAGATGTTGATTCTCGTGCAATGGTTCGTCAAATTCGAGATAAAGGTGCCATGAATGTGATTATCTCTTCTGAGGAATTTGATGTAGAGGTATTGAAATCAAAATTGGCGAAAGTCCCTTCAATGCAGGGATTAGAGTTATCTTCGAAAGTAGCAACTAGCGAAGCATACTTCGAAGGTGACGAAAACGCTGACTACAAAATTGCTGTATTAGATTTTGGTACAAAGAAAAATATAATTCGATGTTTAACTGAGCGAGGAGCATATGTGAAGGTTTTCCCAATGAGTGCAAGTTCAGCTGAAATACTAGCTTGGAAACCGGATGGAATTATGTTGAGTAATGGTCCGGGAGACCCTTCTGCTATGACTGAAAGCATTGAAAGGATAAAGCAATTACTCGTGCCTAACATACCAGTTTTTGGGATTTGCTTAGGACATCAATTATTGTCTTTGGCAAACGGGCTAAAAACAGTAAAAATGCACAATGGGCATAGAGGAATTAATCACCCTGTTAAGAATTTAGAAACGGGTAAAGGAGAAGTAACATCTCAGAATCACGGATTTGTTGTAGATCGAAAGTCAGCAGAGGAGAGTGACCTTGTTGAGATTACACATGTGCATTTAAATGACGATACGGTTGCAGGAATTAAAATGAAGGCACAGCCCGCATTTTCAGTTCAATATCATCCTGAGGCTTCTCCTGGTCCTCATGACTCTAGATATTTATTCGACAATTTTAATGAAATTATAGCAGAAAATAAAAAATAACAAGATGAGTTTAATCGCAAATATTCATGCAAGACAAATACTAGATTCTAGGGGAAACCCAACAGTGGAGGTTGATGTTACAACTCAAAATGGAACTGTAGGTCGTGCTGCAGTTCCTTCAGGGGCATCAACTGGTGTTCATGAGGCTGTAGAATTAAGAGATGGTGATCAGAAAACATACCTCGGAAAGGGTGTGCTAAAGGCTGTTCAAAATGTGAACACAATTATCAATAGTGAATTGAATGGTGCTAATGTTTTTGATCAGACTGGAATTGATAAGTTCTTAATCGCATTGGATGGAAGTGAGAATAAATCTAATTTGGGGGCAAACGCAATGCTTGGAGTTTCTTTAGCAGCGGCTAAGGCTGCAGCATTAGAAATAGGAATGCCTCTTTATCGTTATATTGGTGGTGTTAATGCGCACACATTACCTATTCCAATGATGAACATCTTAAACGGTGGATCACATGCTGACAATAGTATCGACTTTCAAGAATTTATGGTGATGCCTGTAAAGGCGAATTCATTTTCGCATGCCTTACAAATGGGAACTGAAATTTTTCATCATTTAAAGAGTGTTTTGAAAAGTAAAGGGTTTTCTACAAATGTTGGTGATGAAGGCGGTTTTGCTCCGAACTTAGGATCTAATGAAGAAGCAATCGAATATGTACTGAAGGCAATAGAAACAGCAGGCTATAGACCTGGAGAGGATGTATTTATTGCTATGGATGCGGCAGCTTCAGAATTTTACAATAAAGAGGAGAAAATGTATCATTTTCACAAATCGAGTGGAGATAAGTTAACATCATCTCAAATGGCTAGCTATTGGAAAGAATGGACATCAAAATATCCAATTATTTCCTTAGAAGATGGACTAGACGAAGACGACTGGACAGGTTGGTCTGAATTAACAAAAATGGTTGGAGATAACGTTCAATTGGTAGGTGACGATTTATTTGTGACAAATGTTAACAGGTTACAAAGAGGAATTGATCAAAACATTGCCAATTCAATTTTAATTAAAGTAAATCAAATCGGAACGTTAACAGAAACAATTCAAGCAGTAGAGTTAGCAACAAAGAATAAATACACATCGGTAATGAGTCATCGTTCTGGCGAAACAGAGGATAGCACCATTGCAGACTTAGCAGTTGCTTTATCTACTGGACAAATAAAAACAGGTTCTGCTTCACGGTCAGATAGAATGGCAAAATACAATCAATTGCTTCGTATTGAGGAAATGCTTGGGGGTACAGCAATTTATCCTTCAGAAAGCTTTAAGTTTATTTAATATTTATTGTCTTGTAAAGCAGAGAGCTCTTGAGTATTTTTGCAATTCATAAAAAGTAAAAATAGAACAACATTTTTTACTGTCTTATGTTAACAAGTTAAACTAAACACAGTAGGAGAAATGTCAGAAAAAGCACAATTAATTATCGACGGGAAAACAATTGAATTACCAATTGTAACAGGAACTGAAAACGAAAAAGCAATCGATATTAGTTCATTAAGAGGGAGCACAGGATATATTACAATAGATCCAGGTTATAAAAACACAGGTTCGACCTCCAGTGCTATAACATTTTTGGACGGGGAAAAAGGGATATTAAGATACCGTGGATATTCTATTGAAGATCTAGCTGAAAAAGCATCTTTCCTTGAAGTGTCACACTTGTTAATTTATGGCGAGTTACCAAATGAAGCAGAGTTAGTTAACTTTCAAAAAGAAATTACACACCATACCTTAATTCATGAAGACATCAAGAATATTTTAGAAGGATTTCCTTCTAATTCTCACCCAATGGGAGTTTTGTCTTCTTTGGTTTCTTCATTAACTGCATTTTACCCTGAGTCATTAGATCCTAATAGATCTTCAGCAGAGGTAGATTTGAGCATTAAAAGGTTGTTGGCAAAGTTACCGACAATGGCAGCTTGGGCTTTCAAAAACGAAATAGGACATCCCGCGAATTATCCTGATAACTCATTGGATTACTGTTCGAACTTCTTAAAAATGATGTTCTCAGTTCCATCTGCGAAATATGAAGTAGATCCTGTTATTGCCAATGCTCTGGACAAGTTATTAATCCTTCATGCGGATCATGAGCAAAACTGTTCTACATCTACTGTAAGAATTGTAGGTTCATCACATGCTAGTTTGTATGCTTCAATTGCAGCAGGAATCTCTGCTCTATGGGGTCCTTTACACGGAGGCGCTAACCAAGCAGTAATTGAAATGTTGGAAGGCATAAAAGCCGACGGTGGAGATGTTAAGAAATACATGGACAAAGCGAAAGATAAAGACGATCCTTTTAGATTGATGGGTTTTGGGCATAGAGTATACAAGAATTTTGATCCAAGAGCAACCATTATCAAGAAAGCGGCTGATGACGTGTTAAAGAAACTAGGCGTGAATGATCCAATTCTAGAAATAGCGAAAGGATTAGAAGAAATTGCATTGAAAGATCCTTATTTCGTAGACAGAAAATTATACCCAAACGTAGACTTCTATTCAGGAATTATTTACAGAGCTATTGGAATACCAACTTCAATGTTCACAGTAATGTTTACCATGGGAAGACTACCTGGTTGGATTGCTCAGTGGAAAGAAATGAGAGAAAACAAGGAGCCGATCGGCAGACCAAGACAAGTCTACACTGGCAACAATGCTAGAGACTTTAAACCTGTTTCAGCAAGATAAAAAAAAGGCAGCTTTAAAGCTGCCTTTTTTTTGTAATCAAAAATCTAAATCGGTTGTTATAGTAAAAATTGAGTAGCAAAAATGGGATATAAGAGTATGGCTGCCTGTGTAGCTGATTTGGAGAAAAATGGTCACCTGATTCGTATTAAACAAGAAGTTGATCCGAATTTGCAAATGGCATCTATCCATTTAAGGGTGCACGAGGCGAAAGGGCCTGCAATATTATATGAAAATGTAAAGGGCTCTAAATTCCCTGCTGTTTCTAATTTATTTGGAACACTTGAACGAAGCCGATTTATATTTAGGGATACATTGGAGTCTGTAAAAAAGATGGTTCAACTAAAAGGGGACCCCTCTATTGCTTTAAAGAATCCTTTAAAATATGCAGGGGTTCCCTTTGCGGCGTTAAAAGCTCTCCCATTAAAATCTAGGTTTGGTTCTCCCATTACTCAAAATTTAACTCAAATTGACCAACTACCATTAATCAAGCATTGGCCTATGGACGGAGGGGCATATGTAACGCTTCCAATTGTTTATACGGAAGATGCTGACAAACCGGGAGTGATGAATTCTAACTTAGGAATGTATCGAATTCAGTTAACAGGAAATGATTTCATTCCTAATAAAGAAATTGGACTACATTATCAAATACACAGAGGCATTGGTGTTCACCAAACTAAAGCCAATGCATTAGGAAAACCATTAAACGTGTCAATTTTTGTAGGTGGTCCGCCATCTCATTCTTTCGGGGCAGTAATGCCTTTGCCTGAAGGTTTGTCTGAGTTAACATTTTCGGGAGCCCTAGGTGGAAGAAGATTTAGATATACCAAACGAGGAGAACATACCTTATCTTCAGATGCTGATTTTGTGATCACAGGTAAGGTTTATCCAAAAGAAAATAAGCCTGAAGGACCGTTTGGAGATCATTTAGGATATTATAGTTTAATGCATGATTTCCCATTAATGAAAGTTGACCAAGTTTACCACAGAAATGGAGCAATTTGGCCTTTTACAGTGGTAGGAAGACCGCCACAAGAAGATACCAGTTTCGGTGATCTAATTCATGAAATTACCGGCTCTATCATTCCAAAGGAGATTCCTGGATTACACGAAGTAAATGCTGTGGATGAGGCAGGGGTTCACCCTTTGTTATTCGCCATAGGGAGTGAACGATATACTCCTTATTTAGAGACAAAACAGCCTGCAGAATTATTAACCATTGCCAATCATATTTTAGGATTTGGGCAAATGTCTTTAGCAAAATTCCTTTTCATTTCTGCCAAGGAAGACGCGCCACAACTAACTTTACACGATAAAGAAGGATTTTTTAAGCACATGCTTGAGCGAGTAGACTGGAAAAGAGATTTGCATTTTCAAACGAAAACCACAATAGATACTCTAGATTATAGTTCGGAAGAGCTAAATGGTGGCTCGAAAGTAGTGATTGCAGCTGTGGGCAAGCCCAAACGAGTGCTCGGCACAGAAGCTCCTTCTCTTGATTTACCAAGTTTTGTTCGTTCGTTAAAATGTGGCTTTAATGGGACTTTAGCCATCGAATTGCCACCGTTCGGCAATTATGAATCAGAAAAGTTATTGATTGAAGAGTTAATCAATAAACTAAAAACTCAACAAGGTCAACTCACTGCATTTCCTCTGCTACTGATTTGTGACGATGCTGATTTCATTGCCAAGTCTTTTTCAAATTTAATATGGAGTGCGTTTACCAGAGCTAACCCTTCTCATGATATATATGGAGTGGATTCATTTGTAGAGTTTAAACATTGGGGCTGCAAAAGTTCATTGATTATTGATTGCCGCATGAAACCGCATAATGCTCCATATTTAGAATTAGATGCCGAAGTGGAAAAAACTGTAGATGCAATGGGGGCGACAGGAGGACCGCTTCACGGCATCATATAAAAGTATAATTTTCTAGCTCATGAGGCGGCTGGTTATATTCTTACTTTTTTTTCACACGACTACAATATCATTTGGGCAAAATCAAAGTGATTCGGTAAAAACTAAGTTCAAGGCTTATCCACTTCCTGTTGTTTTCTTTTCGCCAGAAACCGATTGGGGCTTTGGTGCTGTATCGTTGTTTTCATTTCGGTTTAAAGGTGAGGCCAAAGAATCTAGAGTTTCTCAGTTTCAATTTGGTGCTGCCTACACTCAAAGAAATCAAATTTTATTCTACTTGCCTTTTCAACTGTATGCAAAAAATGAAAAAATATTCAGCTTTGGAGAGTTAGGTTATTACAAGTATAGTTATCTTTTTTTTGGCGTAGGAAGTAATTTACAAGCAGCCAATGAAGAGTTGTACAACGTTACATTTCCGAGAATTAGGTTAAACGTAATGAAGTTAGCAAAACCAAAATGGTACGTTGGCTTTCGGTATTGGTTTGATGAATATGATATTACAAAAACCAAGGAAGGCGGGTTGTTAGAGAATAATAACATTGTTGGTTCAAATGGAGGCACAATATCAAGCCTTGGGCTTATCTCACTCATCGACTCAAGAAACGACTATAATTACCCAAGTTCAGGTACGTATTTTGAGTTTGTTGCACTACCGAATTTAAATGTTTTTGGCAGTGACTTTGAGTTTACTCACTTTTCTGCCGATTATGTGAAATATCTTGGTAAAAACAAAAATGTAGTAGCTGTTAACCTTTATGGTGTTGCAACCTTAGGAACAGTTCCATTTAATGAGTTGGCTCTTATTGGCGGTACAAGAAGAATGAGAGGTTATTTTGAGGGTCGTTTTCGGGATCGAAATATGCTAATGGCACAAACTGAGTTTAGACGAGAATTATTCTGGAACTTTGGTTTTGTGGCTTTTGCCGCTTGTGGAGTGGTGTCAAAAAATATTGAAAATTTTGAGGTTCAAAATGTAAAACCAAGTGGAGGTGTTGGCCTTAGGTATAGACTTAGCCAAGATGAAAAAATAAACTTAAGGTTAGATTATGGAATCGGTGAGAGCGGGAGTTCCGGTTTTTATCTAACGATAGGTGAAGCCTTTTAATATTTCACCGCAATCATAGAAATCTCAACATTTACCTTTTTGGGTAGCTCAGAAACTTCTACTGTTTCTCTTGCAGGAGCCTCACTTTCGTTAAAGTAAGTGGCATACACCTCGTTTACTGCTTGAAAATTTTGCATCGATGAAAGAAATATTGACGATTTAACTACATTTTCAAAGTTCATACCTGCTGCGTTGAGTACCGCTTTCATGTTGGTCATTACTTTATGTGTTTCTTCAGCAATAGTTGAAATGATCAACTCCCCGCTTTCCGCATCTAAAGCGATTTGACCCGAAGTATATAAAGTATCACCTATTAAAACTGCTTGAGAATACGGTCCAATTGGAGCCGGAGCTTTGTCCGTTTGTATAATTTTTTTCATCTTAATCTTCTATTAATTCGCCAACTTCTTTCAATACTTGAGCAGAATATCTGCCTGAGGCGACATATATTATTTTACCCGATTTATTCAAAACAAAAAAGTAGGGCTTCTTCCGATCCTTCATTTTTAGTGTTTTTCTGTAGTCTTCCATTGCACCTTTAAATAAAACGATGTTGTCTTTCAAGCTTTCGTCTGTGCCTGCAATAATTTGTTCTTTCGCTTTGTTATAAGCTACTTGATTTACACCTGTAAACATTAAAATTAAATGCACATGCGGGTCGTAAACTAAGCTAGACAAGTTATTGTCGTCCATAAACTCACTAAATACGGGTTGACTCCAACTGTATAAATCTTCTTGTGCGTCCTCAGAAAAAGCAACATCAATCAAACTAAACTTGCCTTTTATATCGTTAGGAATAGTTAGTGCTTCATCGTTTAAGTCTAACACATCAATAACAGGAAACGGATCTCCTACTTGAGCGCTAAATGAAAAGTAAGAAAGGAATAAGGTTATGAATAGTAGTTTAATTTTCCTTGACTTTAATTTTGTAGTAAATAATCTATTGCTGCTTTGTATGAGTAAAGTCCTAATCCCGAAATGCTTCCATGTGCATACTTTGAAAGCAACGAGGTATGCCTTTGCTGTTCTCGGGCCGCAGGCTGAGAAATGTGAACTTCAATAACCTTGGCAGGAATTGCTGCCACCGCATCGGCAATGGCAACAGAGGTGTGAGTATAACCCCCGGCGTTTAAAATTATTGCTTTGTTTTCAAACCCAACCTTTTGAATTTGATCAATTAGTTCGCCCTCAATGTTTGATTGAAAATAGTAAATGGTAACGTTGGGATATTGTAATTTCAATTCTTTTAAGTACTGCTCGAATGATTTACTCCCGTATATTTCAGGTTCTCTTTTACCCAATAAGTTCAGGTTAGGCCCGTTGATAATTGCAATTTCTAGCTTTTCCATTACACCATCAAAGTTATACATTTGCATTGATGAAGTTGTTGAACTACAAGAAAGGATTTGAAAGCTATTTGAAATTAGAAAAATCATTGAGTGCAAATTCTATAGATGCTTATTTAAGGGATTTTGCCAAGTTTGTTCAATTCTTAGAATTACAAGGAATAGACAAAAAACCACAAGACATTGAGGCTAGAGAGATTCAAGATTTTATGGCATGGCTGTTCGACATAGACGTTGGGGCTCGTTCACAGGCCAGAATTCTATCCGGAATTAAGGCTTTTTTTTCCTATTTATTGATGGAGGATGTAGTAACGGAGAATCCAACATTGTTGGTGGAAGGGCCTAAGTTAGGAACGAAACTGCCGGAAGTGCTTTCAATAGAAGAGATTGATGCCATTATTGGAGCAATCGATTTGAGTACTAAAGAAGGAGAGAGAAATCGAGCTATTATAGAAACATTGTACGGTTGTGGATTAAGAGTCTCGGAATTAATCAACCTTAAAATTTCGTGTTTACTGTTGGAAGACGGTTTTATTCGAGTAACGGGAAAGGGAAATAAAGAGCGCATTGTTCCGATTAGCTCATCTGCAAGTAAGTTTATTCGGTATTATTTTGAGCACCGCAGAAATCATCAGTTGGTAACGAAAGATGCTGAAGATGTTGTATTTCTGAATAATAGGGGAACAGGTTTAACTCGAGTCATGATTTTTACAATTATAAGGCGCCTGTGTGATAAGGCTGGTATTACGAAAGTAGTTAGTCCGCATACTTTTAGGCATTCTTTTGCAACACACCTTATAGATGGTGGAGCAGATTTGCGTGTAATTCAAGAAATGCTTGGGCACAAATCAATTACTACAACCGAGATTTACACACACTTAGACCGTCAATATTTGAGTGAGGCTATTTCTCAGTTTCATCCTCGGGCAAATTGAATTAGGTTGAATCAACAAATCGAGTAGTGAGTGAATATTTCTGTTGTTAATTACTTGGTTAAATTATTATTTACCTGAGTAAATGCTTAAATTGGTCATCCGAAAATTTAAAAACTATTATGAAAAAATTAAACTACTTTTTGTTGGTTCTATTTTAGCGGCTTTTTCTGCTAATGCACAACCAATTTTCTCAGAAGATTTTAGTGGTACTACACCACTATCAACATGGACGTTACACAATGTTGACGCTCGCACACCTGCTACAAACGTAGGAGCGATTAACAATGCTTGGGTTGTTTTAGGTGTTGGTGGTCAGCCAGCTGCGTTAAGCACTTCGTGGTACACTCCTGCAGGTGCAGCCAACGATTATATGGTTACTCCTGCCATTACATTAACATCAAACAATTATTTGTTTTTCGATGCGCAAGCGTTAGATGCTTCTTATCCTGATGGATATGAAGTAAGACTTTCAACAACAAATTCAACTGTTGCAGCACTTTCTACGGTATTATTGACTGTTCCGGCTGAAACGGCTGCAGCATGGAACAGCAGAAGAATTGATTTGAGTGCTTATGCGGGACAAACAGTTCACATTGCATGGAGAAATAACTCAAATGATATGTTTGTTTTAGCTGTAGATAATATTGAAATTAAAGAAGTTATTAATAACGATGCAGGGATTGAAGATTTAACCATAGCCAACAGTTATACAACAGGTTCTACTGTTAAGGTTGCAGGGACAATTGAAAATACAGGATTAAATGCATTAACTTCTGTTGATATTAATTGGAGTATTGATGGTGGTGTAACAGTGAACACAAATTCGTTAACTCCAAATACAGCTGCATTTGGATCAACATCGTTCAATCATACCATCACAACAACTGCTGCAAATCCGGGTGCATTTACCAACTTAATGGTGTGGACATCTAACCCAAACGGAGTGCCAGATTCATTGAATGCAAAGGATACGTTAAGAACTCAATTTTTTGTTAATAATGGTACTACTGTTTCAAGAGATGTTTTATTGGAAGAATTTACCACTGCTCCTTGTCAGTTTTGTCCAGATGGAGCAGTGATTGTAGAGCAAATATTAGCTACCAATCCAGCAGTAATTGCAGTTGGAGAGCATGCTTGTTTTGGTACAGATGCGATGACAATACCTGAAGCTTCAACTTATTGTGCAGCATTTGGCTCAGGAGCACCGACAGCGTGTATTGATCGTGTTTTATTTCCAGGAGAAACAACTGTTGCTCACGGTAGAGGAACATGGGCAGCTAATGCAGCTACAAGAGCTGCGATTGGTTCTCAAGTAATCGTTAACATTACCGGAACTTACAATGCTACAAACAGACAAGTGAATGCAGATGTAACAGCAAACTTTGTTGATTATGCAGTGCCAGGTGATATTAGAGTTACCTTGTTTGTGGTTGAAGATAGTGTAACAGGAACAGGTTCTGGATACAATCAGGTGAATTTTTACAACAATCAAGCAGGACATCCTTATGCAGGAGCAGGTGACCCAATTATAGGTTTTGTGCACAGACATGTTTTAAGAGATGTTTACCCAACAAACGATGCTTGGGGTGATGGATCGATTATTCCAACCTCTCCTTTGTTGAATACAAACTATGTTAAAAATAATACCTTTACTTTAAGTACTGCTTGGAAGGCTCAAGATGTTTCTTTGGTAGCTTTTGTAAGTTATTACAATGCAAATACAGATGAGAGAGTGGTATTGAACGCAGCTGAAGTGAAGTTGAATAACATTGCAACTAACATTGAAGACATCAAGACAGATGCTAGCAGTTTAGTTGTTTATCCTAATCCAACATCAGATATTGCTACTGTTGAGTTTAACTTAAGTACACCAAATACTGTTTTATTAAGTGTTAGAGATATTGCAGGAAAAGAAGTTTTAACGGAAAATTTTGGAATACTTAGTGCAGGAACCCAAAAAATTACTATTAACGCAGCAAACTTGTCTAATGGTATTTACTTTGCCACAGTTCAAATAGGTGAGGAAGTAATCACGAAGAAAATCTCAGTGAATAAATAAGGTTAGTTCTCAACTGAGTCAAAGACCTTTCTAGCAATAGAAAGGTCTTTTTTTTGACATTTGTTTATTTCACTTTTTCAGTTTATCTTAGTGGAATTATTTATTAAACACTAACTAATCATTAAGAATATGAAAAAAATCATTACTTGTTTAGCTGTTGCACTCTTTTCTACGGGAGCTTTCGCACAGTATTACTTTAACTCATACCCTGCTGCAGGCATAAATCCAGGCAGCTTAAATGCAGACTTAGAATATCCCAATGGAGGCGGATTAACAACTGGATGGTCCCCTATTGTTGGGCCGTCGGTGTCAATTCCCGCGTGGTCTGCTAATCAAACTATTCCATTTCCGTTTAGTTTTAATGGAGTTTCAGAAACTAGTTACAAAGTTTCTAGTACAGGAGTACTAACGTTTAGTACTGCTGCCACATCAGTTCCTTCCGCTACTAAAGCAGCGCTTCCATCAGCAAGTATCCCTGATAAATCTGTTTGTGTCTGGGGAGTTCAAGCGATAGGAACTAATGACTACGTTTTGACCAAAACTTTCGGAACAGCGCCTAATAGACAACATTGGGTCTTCTTTTCCTCTCATGCCCTTGGAGGAACAGGTTGGAGTTATTGGTCTATTGTACTTGAAGAAACTTCAAATAATATTTATATAGTTGACCAAAGACATAGCGGAACAACAGGTGGGGTTTCTATGGGTATTCAAATAAATTCTACAACAGCAGCTAGCGTAGGTTCGAATGTGATGCCTATTGCAGGAACTGATCCTTCGGCTGCTGATAACGCATATTATGAATTTATTCAAGGTATTGCACCTCCAGATGATATTGAGATGATTTCAATTAACACGAATGCATCTCCTGGAGTTGCGACTTCAATTCAGGGGTCGTTAAAGAATAAAGGGTCTGATACTTTACAATCATATACGATGTCTTGGACAGTTGATGGAGGTACTACATTAAATACCTCAATAATAACGCAGCAAGTGCTTCCCGGAGCAACAACAATGTTCACTCATCCAACTCAATGGACTCCTAATGCAGGAGGTTACGTTTTGGAAGTTAGTGCTTCTTTGCCAAATGGAAATGTAGATGCTGATTCAGCTAATAACAGTGTTCAAACTCCTGTTCTTGTGGGTAGTTCGGGGAATTCAGTGTCAAAGAATCCTTTATTAGAAGAGTTTACAACCGCTCCATGCCAATTCTGTCCGGATGGTGCTGTTGAAGTAGAAGCTGCTTTGGCACAAACTCCATCTGCTATTGGAGTTGGCTTACATGCATGTTTCGGATCAGATGCTATGACCATTCCGGAAGCTTCGACCTATTGTGCTGCTTTTGGAGCAGGTGCGCCTACTGCAACTATTGACAGAATTTTGTTTCCCGGTCAAGCGAATGTAGCAATTAGCAGAGCCGGAGGTGCTTGGAGATCAAGAACTGCTTTTCAAGCTACAGTAGGATCTCCTGTTGATGTTACTTTAACTGGAAGTTATAACCCATCAACAAGATTGGTGAATGTGGACTTAAGTTCTAATTTCGTGGACTATGCTGTAGGTGATATAAGAGTGACTTTGTTTGTAGTAGAGGATCATGTAAGAGGAATTGGTACAGGATACAATCAGGTAAATGCTTACAATGGAGTTGCTGGCCATCCCTACTTTGGAGCGGGTAATCCAATCGTTAATTATGATCACAGACATGTGTTAAGAGATGTGTACCCTACTAATGATGCTTGGGGAGACAACACAGTAATTCCTCAAGCTCCTAGTATAAATACTCCATACACTAAGAATCATACTTTTACTCTTAATAACTCTTGGAATGCAGATTCAGTTTCTCTTGTGGGTTTTGTAAGTTATTACAACTCAGATGTTGGTCAAAGAGAAGTTTTAAATGCAGTTGAAGTTAAATTAGGCAATATTCCAACTACTGTTGATGAGATTAAGAAAGATGCGAATAGTTTGAATATCTATCCTAATCCAACAGCAGACTTAACAAATATTGCGTTTAATTTAAGCAAGCCTAGTGCAGTTACGTTAACTGTAAGAGACATAACGGGAAAAGAAGTAATGTCTCAAAACTTTGGAATGTTGGCTAACGGTCAGCAAAAGATTGCTGTTAATGTAGCAAACTTAAGTAATGGAATTTATTTTACCACGCTTCAAATAGGAGACGAGATCATTACTAAAAAGATTACTGTAAACAAATAGTAGTTTATAGAGAACAACCGTTTAATAAACAAAGTTGATTTAAAGCCCTCTTCTGCTTAGCAGAAGAGGGCTTTTTTTGTATATAGGCCCAATTTGCGAAGCACAAAGGAATGCACGGAAAACGGTTGTTACGAAACTCAATCAGGAGTGATCATCCTTACTCAAATGTTATAAATTCTAGGTCAGTTAAAATTAACTACAATGAAGAGTAATTAAATGGGCGGATGTGCCTCTGAAAGGCCATGTTCTGCTTATTAATGTGTTTTGGTAGGGTTTAATTTAATGCAATAAAAAAAGCCATTCTGTTAAGAATGGCTTTTTACTAGTATAAAAAATTATTTACTTATCCTCCAATTTGAAGAGGAGCAGATGTTGCTGCTTCGGCATTCTCTCCTGGAGTTACATTTGCTTTAACTCTTAAAACAGTAGTAGCAGGCTCAGTGTTTGCTGTAATCGTTACAGACTTTGTTTGCTGGTTTGCTTGTGTTCCTGGACTGTAAACCACTTTAATTTCTCCCGTTTCTCCCGGAGCAATTGGTTGTCTTGGGTATTCGGGAACGGTACATCCGCAGCTACCTTTCGCATCAGAAATAATTAAAGGTTCGCTTCCTGTATTTGTAAATGTAAAGACCTTAGGATTCGTTGTATTTTGCTCAATCGTTCCAAAATCATGCTCCATTTCTGCAAATTGTATAGAAGTTTTTGGTCCTACATTTTGAGGTATAACATTCGCATTATTATCTGCAGCCGTATTTGTTGTTACTGCAGGAGCAGGAGAAGTAATACTTGCACTTCTTTCAGGTCTATCGTAAGAAACATCGTCATCAGAAAAAATCATGACCGTATTTACTAAAGTAAGAATTGAAAAAGCTACTAAAAGCCCTGTTTTTACATTATCGTTCATTGTTTTTATTTTTTAAATATTTAGAGGTACAAATATAATTATTCAAAGTTGAGTTTAGCTTCTTCAAATACATCGTCTTTAAGAACTTTTAACGCTTCTAGATAAGAATCGTTTAACTGATTTATTACTTCAAAATAAGCAGAAACAGAGTATAGGTTTCTGGCAAATAACGCGGTTATTTGAGTGTGGATTAGTTCTTTTGATTTTTCATAATCTTCTTCATCCTTTTTCACTTTTTTATTTTTGGCAAGTTCAAAGAATTCATTCATCAAATCGTTGTCCAACGCAAAATTGGTTTTAAAGCTTTGAAAAGAACCATATTGCTCTTTCATTGTTTCTCTATTTTTATTCAAATAGTTTAAAACAAATTCATTGTAGACTCCTCTTCTAATTAAGTTTCTATTTAATTCTGAGTTAAAAGTTGTATCTAGCGGAATAAATACGTCAGGCATAATACCACCACCGCCATAAACTACTCTGCCGTTAGGGGTGTAATAAGTTAAAGAGTCAGGGAAGTCTATAGAATCCTTTTCCATTAGCTCTCCGCTTTCAAATCTTCTATTCAACTCACTGTAATACTTTTCTTTTCCTTCGTCATATGGTCGTTGAATTGATCTGCCTGTAGGAGTGTAGTATCGGGCTGTTGTTAATCGAATTGCAGACCCATCTGGTAATGGAAAAGGCTTTTGTACTAAACCTTTCCCAAACGACCTTCTGCCGATTACCATTCCTCTGTCCCAGTCTTGCACTGCACCTGAAACGATTTCAGAAGCTGATGCAGAACCTTCGTCAATCAGTACAACAAGCTTACCTTTTTCAAAAGTTCCAATTCGAGTGGCTTTATACTCCTGTCTTGGTTGTTTATCTCCTTGGGTATAAACAATCATTTTACCGGCATCTAAAAATTGGTCTGCAAGGCGAAATGCTGTGGTCAGGTAACCTCCGCCGTTACCTCGTAAATCAAGTATTAAATTTTGCGCTCCGTTGGTCTTTAAGGTGTCTAAAGCTTGCACAAACTCAGACATAGTAGTTCTTGCAAATCGGTTTACTTTTATGTAACCTGTTTCAGGAGTTGCCATATAAGATGCATCTATACTAAAGATTGGAATCTTATCTCTTTTAATTTCAAAGGGTATCAGGTCTTTTTCGCCATTTCGTTTCACCTGAACGGTTACTAATGTCCCTTTTTTACCTCTCAAAAGTCTTTGCACATCACTGTTTTGAAGTCCTGTGCCTGCAATGTTTTCTTCTCCAACAAAAATTATTTTATCTCCTGAAGCTATTCCAACCTCCTCAGACGGGCCACCTGAAATAGGAGAAACAACAACAAGAGTATCATTAAGTATGTTAAATTGAATACCAATCCCTTCAAAGTTTCCTTCTAGGGGTTCGTTCATTTTTTTTAGTTCTTTTTCTGGTATATATACTGAGTGAGGGTCCAACTCTTTCAACATTCCCACAATAGCATCTTCCACCAACACCTCGCTATCTACTTTATCGACATACTGAGTAACAACGGTGTATAATAGCTTTCCAAACTTGTCAAATTGTATTGAGTCTTGGTTTATTTCTCGACTTTCATTTTTCTGAGCAAAGCTTCCTAGAAAAGTTAGGCCTATTAAACAAAGTGTGACGCTTATTTTTTTCATAATAAAATTCTTGTAGCTTCAAATGTAAATATTACACCATGAATAACTCAGTTAATAAACGTTAAGCAGTTGATTATTGTTTTGAGCGGAAAGCAGAATGTACTAAAGGATTTTATTGACCAATTAGTGGATTTGATTCAATGGGTTTTACTCCTACTGTTCTTAATTTCACTCTCTCACCATCTTTATATGCTACGACAAATGCACCATTAAACCCGGCAACCACCATTTTTACTTTGTGTTTAGCCGCTTCTTCGAAAGAACTGAATGAACCCGACATGTATTTGTAAATACCGTTGCTGTTAATAATAAATAAACCTGGAATATTCTTGTATTTTGCAGAGTTAGGTTTCTGTTTAAACGCGCCCAATTGAACTCTAAAAGCAATACCTGATTCCTTTGCAAGAGCCTTAGTGTTTTCATCAACCTCGTTCGCTGCTATAGCTAAGATTTGTTGCTCCTCTTCATTCATTGACGAAATCTTTCCCGAGGGATCTCTTTTTATTACTTCAGCCTCAAAACCACTATTTTTTAGTGACTCTAATCTTAGGTTAGCATCTTTCAGGTTTCTAAAATTTCCAACAGTGTATATAGATTTTCCATCTTGATCAACCTTTTTTAGGTCGGCAAGACTTAATAATTCATTCAAATTTGGTGGTTCTTCACCGGTATTGTATTCTCCGACTTTAATCCGGTACTTATTGTAAATTCTTGAATCACCCGATAGATCTCCTCTGAAGTCTCGTTTTATCACCTCTGCAAACTCTAAAGAAGAGTCTTGATAACGCATGTATGATTCGTAAATCATTTCGTCTGTCATTGATATTCCTTTTTCATTTGCAAATTGAGGGTATTTAGAGTTGATCTCTTGATCTAAATAATCCGCAATTCCATCTCCGTCAGTATCTATTGGGCAGCCATTTGTGTCCACTTCCACATCAGGTGGAGTATTAGGGCATAAATCGATTAAGTCCATAATTCCATCGGAATCGTAATCTTCCGTATTTCCACTCGCCAAAAATTCAAAAGCTTCACCTTTAATATTTAATTTGTCTGCAGGTTGTATTTTTTGGAAATTGTAGTTGATTGAAATACCATTGTAAAAAAGATGATCGTTTTTACCATTCGCAGGTTTAGAGTCCAAGAAATCAGGTTTTGTTCTTCTTGTAACACCATCTATATAATCTGTAAAGGTGAGGTGAAAAACGCTCTCGAACCTAAAATTTACTTGATCTGTTAAGTGAAAATTTATTCCTGCTCCCATGGGAACTGAGAAGGCTCTTTCAGCGTAAGTAGTGCTGCCATTATACCCAGCCTCTCTTATGTCTGTTTCATATTCGTAGTCTCTTTGAATGATTCTAGCTTGATTGGCATTTGGAGAGTTTTCTGCGACACTTCTAATTGTGCCATCTGTCCAGTAGTTATAAGGTTCCCCTCCATTGGCTTTAAGGTCGGTTTTAGGGTTAAATTCAATAGCTTGAACCCCAACCATTATAAATGGAGTAATTTTTCTATCTTCCGGTAGAAGCGCATCAAAATTATATTCCATTTGGATTGAAGCAGAACGAATATCTGTTTCAAAATTAACATTTCGGCCCAACGATCGTTCTTCGTTTTTAATTTGACCTAAAAAGAAGTTAAACCGAACATTGAATGATTTACTTATAGGTTGAAGAAGGTAAATATTGTAGCCAAAATTCGATCCGAATGGCGAACCATAATCTTTATCATTGAGGTCTCCGTATATCGCCAAGGTACCAATACCAACTCCCAAAGTAGGGCCAAATGCCTTTGTTACGTTTAATTCTTTTTCTTTTTCAGAGTCTGTGTCTTGCCCCTTAGCTATGCCAAATGATAAAAGAATAATAATACTAAGCCAACAATATTTCACTATTAAGTATTGCAATTAAGGGCTAAAGATAATTCTTATTTTTTTAATAAGATTACTTAAACCACTTTTGTTTACTAATCATGAGGGCTTCTTGCACAGAAATTCGATCTCCGGCATTGTAGGCAGTTACAAAAGCGTCGTTGATTTTATTGTTTTCCGCCCAAACTTGATTTCTCTTATCTCGAGCTTGCTTGTATATCGGGAAAGAGCCAATCGTGTATTTATACCATGTTTCGTGGTACTCTATTGAAACAGTCTCGGTTATTTTATGGCGTTGTGTAAAATAACTTTGATCAACTTCTTTGTGTGATGCAGCAATTTGAACTTTGTACGCAACAGCTGTTTCCGGAGCAGGTATTTTAGCTATTTGTTCTGCAGTTTCTTCTGGATTAGTAGTTGTACTCTGAGTCAATAATGGCTCAGAGTTCTTAGTTGACTCTCCTATTTCAGTTGATTCATCTTCTATTGAGTTAGGAGCTTCTTCTACAATTTCCTCAGTGTTGACCGTTTCTACTACATCCTCTGTTCTAGGTTCGGTTTCACTTGTATTATTTTCAGCAAGGACTTCTTGCACGGCCAAGAAGTTTCTAAATTTTGTTGGAGCTAATTTGTTTTGAACCGATTGATCTACATCTAAATAAGAGAACACTCCATGCAGTACAGCACTATCAAGTTCATCTGAGGTACTCTGCATGGCATACTTTATTTCAAAACTTTCTTCTTGTGGTAAGGTCATCCAAAGAACCTTCATTACGTTATTTTTAAAACTAAAAATTCCTTCATTACTTTCGATTGCAGTTGCAATATAATCTGGTGGAAGGTACTCTTCTATTTTACCAAAACTGGATAAAGCTCCCTTATCTACTGTTAAACTGACTTGGTAATTACCATCTCCAATGTGTTCAACTTTTCTAGTAATTGCTAGTGATTTACCACTTGCCGCCAACGTAGTAATAGTGCCGTTCGAGTTCGACTTGGTATTTGAAGTAGTTGCTTCATTTTTAAGTGTCACCTTTGGCTCAATAACTTCTGCTGTAGGTTCTTCATTAATTGCGTTTGCTGTTGTTATTGGTTCTATATTTTCGGTTTGTTCAATCTCAGTATTTACTAAACTCTCTTCTTCTTCCGGTGTTTCGTTGCTTGCTAGCACCTTATCATCTATGGTTAAAATAAATGTTTCGGAGCTAATGTCTTTTCTTTCGTTTTCTTCAATATAGGAGAATTTTCCACTTAAATTATGTTCGCCAGAAACAGTTTCACTTGTCTCAATGTTATATTTGATAGTGAACGTTTCAGTAGTCGGCAATTCCATCCAAATTACCTTAATTTCTTGATTTTTAAATGAGAATGTGGCTCCATTCATTTCAACTGCTGTTGCTATAAAGCCTTCAGGAATAGATTGCTGCCACTTTGCGAAGCCTTCTCGATCTCCTTTAGTAATCTCTAAGGTAACATTTAAAGTATCTCCGAGGTTAATGGTGTCTTGCATCTGCTGTACAACTTTAACGTCTCCACCAAAGAAAATTTTTATGGCAAACACCATAAGAATGTTGATGCTAACGAGAAATATCTTAGTCATGCTTAATTGCTTTTAGTCGAATTTGAGGTTATCAACAGTATGTTGAAAACTTATAATTCAAAGCTATCTAAAGCTACTAGCGTTATCAGGAGGAATTGGTTGAAGTTATTAACCCTCTAATGTTAACTTGTGTGAATAATTTTGGATGAACTTAGATGTCAATTCTCTTCCCAATTTTACCGATGATAAGGTAAAGCATCAGTATACCTAAGGGTACCGTAACCCAAAAGGGAATGCCAAAAGCAGCAGGAATAGTTCCGAAAATAATGGCAACCGAACCAACTGTTAAAGCATAAGGCATTTGTGTTCTTACGTGAGAAATGTGGTTGCATGAGCTTGCTAGTGAGCTTAATATGGTTGTGTCTGATATGGGCGAGCAATGGTCGCCAAGTACAGCTCCGGCTAAAACACAAGCAACTACATTGTGAAATATTGCAAGGGTTTCGGCCTCAGGCATTCCTGCAGCTAAACAAATAGCCCAAGAAGATGGTAACATTAAAGGATAAAGTATGGCCATTGTGCCCCAAGATGAACCGGTTGAAAATGCTACAACTGCCGCCAGCAAGAAAGTTAATGTTGGCACAAAGTAAGGACTGACATTATCAGACATAATAGAAGTAAGGAAGTCTGCAGTGTGCAAATCTTCAATTACCAATGCTAACGACCAAGCCAATACTAAAATAATAATAGCAGTCAGCATTGTTTTAAAACCGCTTATCGCT
The DNA here is from genome assembly GCA_905479325.1 of uncultured Flavobacteriales bacterium. Lineage (GTDB taxonomy): Bacteria > Bacteroidota > Bacteroidia > Flavobacteriales_E > Vicingaceae > NORP294. Next base: position 23,647 of record CAJQLW010000058.1, on the reverse strand, counting down.
GCGTTTATAGATTGGTGAATGTTTAAAAGCTTTTGGCTAACCGACAACACAATTGCCATAAAAAGTCCTGCTAATGATGACCATAATAATGCTTTGTATGAATCTGCGTTCCCAATAATTGTTGAAATTTTTCGACCGAACGACAGAGTAGAATCATCCATTATAGTTTGATCCCAGCCTGTGTAAAGTAAACCAATAACTGTTCCTGCAATTACAACTAAAACAGGAACAATAGCATTGTAAGCTTTGTATGCTATGCCTTCTTTGGCGGTAAACTCTTCTAATTCTTCGTTTTTTACAACAGTCGACTCATCTAGTTTCTCTCCAAGCCTTGCTTCTTTTTCAGATTCATACATGGGGCCAAAATCGCGCTCTCTTAAAATTAGAATGAGCATAAATACCAGGGCAAAAATGGGATAGAAGGAATAGGCTAAAGATGATATGAAGATGGAATAGACACTTTCGTCAAGACCTTGAATCGTTTCAATACCACTTTCTATATAGCCTAATTCGGCGCCAATCCATGTAGTAATGAACGCAATTGCCGCAATTGGTGCCGCAGTAGAATCTACCAAGTAGGCCAGTTTCTCTCGAGAAATTCTTAGTTTATCGGTAATTGGACGCATGGTGTTGCCTACAATTAAGGTATTTGCGTAATCATCAAAAAAGATAGCAATACCTAAAAACCACGTTGCCAACTGCCCGCTTTTGGCAGTTGTCGCATGTTTTGAAATCCGATTCACAACTCCTTGCATTCCTCCATTTTTTGAAATAACGCTTACCATTCCCCCAATTAGGGTTGAAAATACGATAATGGAGAGGTGACCAGAATCGTTTAAAGAATTTAAGATGTAAGTGTCAATCATAGTTGTGAATGAACCTAAAAGTGCTGCGAAAAAAGAGCCGGCGTATAACTTGATGATTAGAACGCCAGAAAAAATTCCAACAAGTAACGAGGTTACTACTTCTTTAAATACTAGTGCCAGAAAAATAGCTAGCAACGGCGGGATGATTGATAACCACAATGGAATAACATTAATAGTATCGGGAAAAATTACATCTCCAGTTGATACAGAAACACTAGCTGACTCCTCTAATGAAATGTTTACAAGACTTTCTCCCGCTTCATTTACAATAAGTTCTGTGGTTTTACCATTGATTAGAACTGTGCAATTAGAGCAACTAGATGGTAAGTTGACTAGCTTTAATTCATGTTCAACATGTTGAATAATAATGTTTTCTTCTGCTATAAAGTGATGTTCTTGAGAAAAACAACTTATGCTTGTCAGAAAGAATAGAAATGAATATAGTAGAAATCTCATAATAGACCGTAAAAATATAGAAATGCCTGCATTTCTTTTTGGATTAAACGAATTGGTTTAAGTTTCTTTGAATTATGAATAGAACAGTTGTTGTAATTGGAGGAGGTGCCGCAGGTTATTTTTCAGCAATTAATATTGCTGATAAGGCCGCGAATGTGAAGGTTGTAATTTTAGAGAAAACAACAAAAACCCTATCAAAAGTAAAGGTAAGCGGTGGTGGAAGGTGCAATGTTACACACGCTTGTTTTGTTCCGAAGGAATTATCGAAATACTATCCGCGGGGAGAGCGAGAATTATTAGGCCCTTTTCATACGTTTATGACAGGCGATACAATCGCTTGGTTTTCTGAAAGGGGAGTCGAGTTGAAAATGGAAGATGACGGCAGAATGTTTCCAGTTTCAAATTCATCTCAAACCATTATCGATTGTTTTCAAAAGGAGGTAAAACGATTAGGTATAGAAGTGCAACTCTCTACAGAAGTTCAAAAAATTCAGAAAGTAGATGAAGCGTTTCGTCTAATGACCAACCATGGCAAGCTTCAAGCAGATTACGTAGTTCTGGCAGTTGGCGGAAATTCTAAATTAAAGCACTACCAGTGGATTAGCGAACTGGGGCATACCATTGTAAATCCTATACCAAGTTTGTTTACGTTTAATTTAAAAAAGCACGCTTCAAATCAATTAATGGGCTTGGCCTTAAATGCAACCGTAAAGATTGTTGGCACGAAGCACGAGGAATATGGACCTGTTTTATTCACCCATTGGGGAATGAGCGGGCCGGTTATTTTAAAGCTATCTGCCAAAGCTGCTCAACTGTTATTTAATCAGTCGTATCAGTTCAACTATGAAGTAGAGTGGATGCCCAACGCAGAAGAATTAGTTGCTGACTTGCGCAGGTCAAAAGCTAGCGCACAATTGGCTAACACAAAAATAGAAAGTTTCCCAAATCGATTTTGGATGTACTTATTAACCAAGGGCAATATAGATAGCAAAAAGCGTTGGGCCGATTTGAATAAGTTAGAAATTGAAAAGTTGATTCAACTACTTTCTAAAGATGACTATACAGCCAATGGCAAAACTACTTTTAAAGAAGAGTTTGTTACCTGTGGAGGTGTGGAGCTGAAAGAAGTGCAAATAAAAACTATGGAAAGTAAACTGGTCGAAAATTTATTCTTTTCAGGTGAAGTATTGAATATTGATGGGTTTACAGGAGGATTTAATTTCCAAGCGGCTTGGACAGGAGGTTTTTTGGTTGCAGATGCGATCTCAGAAAAACTAGCTACTTTATAAAAAAGAAAAACGTGAGCACTGTTAAATTATATGAACAGCCTCACGTTTCTGCATTTTTAAAAAATGTTTAATTAATTACTTTTTCCACCAATTCATGTGCTCAGATGTTAGTGTCATTAAGTCTATTTCTTCACCAATAATAGGGATTAGGTGTTCTACATTAAGCTCATTCGATTTTAAGGTGAAACGCTCAACAGGGTCGGTCCAAGTATGAAGCGACAAAGTGAATGCACCCCAATGTATCGGCATGGTAATTTTGCTTTTAACATCAATTGCGGCTTGCACCGTTTCTTCGGGCATCATGTGTATGTCCGCCCATTTTTCGTTGTATTGTCCGCACTCCATCATGGCAAAATCGAACGGCCCAAACTTTTCTCCAATTGTCTTAAAGTGTTCGCCATAACCACTATCACCGCTAAAGTATAGGTTTTTATTCCGTCCTTTTATTACCCAACTTCCCCACAAGGTTGAAAAACGATCGGTTAAGCCTCTACCAGAAAAATGTCGAGAGGGTGCGAAAGCAATACCTATGTACTCATAAGTGGTTTCTTGCCACCAGTCAAATTCTTGTATTTGATGATCTGCTATACCCCATTCTTTCAAATGCGCACCTACGCCCATTGGCACCATAAACTGATTTACTTTATCTTTTAGTAATTGAATGCTTCCGTAATCTAAATGGTCATAATGGTCGTGAGAAATTAAAACGACATCAATTTTGGGTAGTTTTTGGATTTCAATTGGTAATTCTTTAGAATATCTCTTTCCACCAAGCCAAGGATGTGGAGCAGGGACTTCTCCAAGCATAGGGTCTAAAAGAATGTTTTTACCATCTAATTTAAAAAGGAATGAGGAATGCCCAAACTAAACTAAACGATTGGTAGAATCATTTTGCTCCCAATTTAAAGAATCTACTTTTTCAACAGGCAAGTTGAAACTTGGTCTTGCGTTGGGCGTACCTTTTATAAAATCTATCATGGTAGTTACGGTTTGTTTAAAACTCATATCCATGTTAGCTTTATTCAGGTTCTCAAACTTTCCATCTTTAAAGTTTTTTGATTTTGAATATCTTGTTTTGTCTGCCTCAGTTGGTTTGCCGCCAAACTCAGGACTCAAATTCACAAATAGAATTCCCACCACAAGAAGTGTGATAACGGCAGAGCCAATAATTATTCCGATCATTTTTACTATTTTTTTTAACATGATTAGGCAGCTTTCATTACCAACCAATCCCAAACCTTATCGCCCAAAAATGTTCTGATGAAAACAGCCGGCTTAGCCATGTATCCCGCTCTATATCTTGTTTTAGGTTTGTTTGAGTTTACAGCCTTAGAAATACAATTCGCAATTACCGATGGGTGGGAAGCTCTTGTTCCGTGATACGTGTCTTTCACACCTTTCACCACTTTTTTAGTTAATTCGGCGTAAGGTCCATCTCCCGATCGATCAATCATTGGTTGTAGCATTACATCATCAAATTCTGTTTTAATGCCACCCGGCTCCACAATAACGACTTTAATTCCAAATTGCTTTAGTTCAGTTCTTAAACAATCAGACCAACCTTCTAAGGCGTGTTTTGTGCCATGGTACCAACTGCCAAAAGGAATGTACATTTTACCTCCCATGCTACTCATGTTGATAATAGTGCCCGTTTTTTTCTCTCTCATATGAGGAAGAACGAGTTGGGTAATTCTCGCTAGTCCAAAAAGGTTCACTTCAAATTGTCTTCTGGCGTCTTCAATAGTAGTGTCTTCCATGGCACCATAAATTGCATAACCTGCATTGTTTATCAATACGTCAATTTTTCCCTCGGCTGTAATAACTGTATTTACAGCATTTATAATATCATCATCTATGGTTATGTCCATTTCAATGGCAGTTGCACCCAATTTCTCCAAGTCTTTCATTTTGTCAACTCTTCTAGCCGCAGCATATACTTTGTGCCCTTCAGCAATGAGCTTTTGAGCGGATTCTTTTCCAATTCCAGAAGAAGCTCCTGTTATTAATATAACTTTCTTTATCATGTGTTTATAGGTTGTATTTTTTTAAAATCAGTTGTTGAATCTCTTTTTGGTCTTTGTGGCTTTTTAAAAGAACCGAAGTTGCCATACCGTCGAATAACAACATAACATAGCTTGCTTCTAGCTCGCAATTTTCATATCCTAGTTTTTTAAAAATCTCAACAAGTTCAACGCTTAATTGGCTTGATATTTCTTCATCGTAACTATCTGCTTGCCATTTTAACGCATATAGTAATTTCCAAAATGAATGCTCTTCAATAGGAATTTGAAAAGGGATTTGAAGAATGTATCTCAACTGGTCTTTGGCCGTATCAAATTCTTGTATCAAGTTGAAAAGTGCTTGCCCTTTTTCTTTGCCCAATTCCATAATCGCATTTAGTAGCCCATCTTTATTAGAAAAGTGTCTAAAAATAAGGCCTTCGGAAACACCTGCCTGTTTAGCAATTTTTGCGGTTGAGGTTGCTGTGTAGCCTTTCTTTGCAAAAAGGTCAAGCGCGGTATCTAGAATAATTTCTTTTTTCGATTTCATAAGTGAGTAATCACTTACAAAACTACAATAAATTTTTACTCCTGCACATTTCACAACTTTTTATTTCTTTTGAGGTTTAGTTGTGGATGGCAAAGGAGAAAATTAATGTTGTTTGGTTAAAGAAAGATTTGAGATTGAATGATCACGAGGCTTTTGCTGCTGCTGAAAATAACGGGTTGCCCTATCTCATCGTTTATTTCTTCGAACCAACTTTAATTTCTCATCCGGCAACTTCAAGTCGGCATTTGCAATTTATTTATGCAAGCGTACAGTCTATGAACGCTCAGCTCTGCAATGTTGGAAAAAAGGTAGAGTTGATGCACTGCAATGCAGAAGAAGGTTTTAATGCAATTCTTAATCAGTTTGAAATAAACACAGTATACAGTTATCAAGAAAGTGGTGTAATGCTTACATGGAATCGTGATAAGCGCATCAAGAGTCTTCTCAAAAAGTGCGAAGTTATATGGACTGAATTTCAGCGAGACGCCATTGTTCGTGGTATAAAAAATAGAAAAGGATGGAACGATCAATGGAGTGCTACCATGAGTGAATCCATTATAGAAAATAAGTTTGCAAAATCAAGCCCAATCGGGTTTAAAAATACGTTTCCTTTAGATGCGGGTTTTCAAAAACAAATTGCCAATTTGCCACATAATTTTCAGCCCGCAGGCGAGGAAAATGCTTGGAAATACCTCAAGTCTTTTTGCGAAGAAAGAGGTAAGTCGTATAGCAGTAATATTTCGAAACCTTTGTTAAGTAGAACTTCTTGCAGTCGAGTTTCTCCTTATTTAACCTGGGGTAATTTATCTGTTAAGCAAGTTCTTCACTACGTGCATGCGCACCCGAATAGAAAAAGGCATGGCAGGAATTTTGAAAACATGATGCTTCGTTTGAAATGGCATTGCCACTTTATTCAAAAATTTGAAGTAGAGGTAGATTATGAAAAGAAGTGCATAAATAGAGGGTATGAACTTTTAGAACATGAGAATGATCTTAAAAAATTAGAGGCATGGAAAAAGGGGGAAACGGGTTTCCCAATGATTGATGCCAATATGCGAGCCTTGATTCAAACCGGATGGATTAATTTTAGAATGCGTGCTATGTTAGTTTCTTTTGCCTGCCATCATTTGGATTTAGATTGGAGATTAATTACTTCTCATTTAGGGCAAAACTTTTTAGATTATGAACCTGGCATTCACTATCCACAAATTCAAATGCAGGCCGGTACTACAGGAATTAATACCATTCGAATGTATAATCCTGTAAAACAATCGAAAGACAATGACACAGAAGGAATATTTATCAAAAAATGGGTGCCTGAATTAAATGCACTTCCTGTAGAGTTTCTGCACGAGCCGTGGAAGTTGACTCCCATTGAAGAAATGCTTTATGAATTTAAGTTGGGAAATGATTATCCACTGCCAATTGTAGACTTGGAAAAAGCTGCAGCTAAAGCGAGAGATAAAATATGGGGACACCGCAAGCATCCGCAGGTGGTTGCTGAAAAGTACAGATTGGTAAAAACACATACGAATGACTCAGATTTTACAAGTCGTGAGCGAATGTCTTAAACTGAAATTTCTTTTAAAGAAGTCACTAAACCGGGCTTTAAATCTGTCAAGGAGTATTTTCCAATCCGCACTCTAACCAGCCTCAATGTTGGATAACCAACAGCGGCAGTCATTTTTCTAACCTGTCTAAACTTTCCTTCGTTCAGAGTTATCGAAATCCACTCAGTTGGACCGTGCTTTGCGTCTCTAATTTTTTGACTTCTTTCAGGGAAGAGCGGATCTGCTATTCTTTTCACAAGGCATTTTTTCGTTGTATATCTTTTTCCATTAAATCCTATTTCAACGCCTTTCTTTAATTGTTCTAATGCGGTGTCAGATATCAGTCCATCAATTTGGGCGTAGTACTCTTTGTCAACTTTTTTACCTCGCACCGCTTCACTCATCATTCCATCTGTTGTAAGCAGTAATAGTCCTTCTGATGGTTCGTCTAATCTTCCTATGGCCATAGTTCCTTCCGGAAAATCGTATAATTCTCCCAACAGTTTTTTCTTTCCTTTTTTAGGCCCATTGTTTATGAATTGACTTAAATAACCGTATGGTTTATGAATGAGAAAGTGATAATGCATGTCAGTTTTCATTGAATATTCTATGGTCAAATGGAAAGTGACTGGCGTTTTTAATAGATAACTTCTTAAATTTTGGGTGAATTGGGTTGATCAGGTAATTATAATCTCCCTTAACAACAGCAGAAGGAACTTTGAGTATGGCATGTTCTTGATCTCTTATGAATTTGTCCCCAATTTGTTGGGTAAAGTATTGAAATGGATGAGCATTCCAATTTTCAGCTAGTTTAGTTCGTTCAACTGTTCCAATGCTAAGAGAGTCCGGAACATCAATTTCAACCATCATAAAATCACTTGGTAAGTTAGCTAGTGTAATATGTACAACTACTTCTGCCATCGCAAGAGCTCTGCTTTCAGCGGCATAAATCATTTTTATCCCTTTTGAATTCCAACGATTACCAAATAAAGAGGCAACATAGCCACTTAATTCATGAGCATATTTCTGCCTTGTCAATCTGAAAATCGTCATTAAACGAATATTCCGTGATCAACTCTATTTAATTCTGCCAAAACCATTTCTTTACCATATGAGTTTTGCAGTAAATTTGAAGGGGTATGATTACCAAGAGCATAATTGTTTGAAGAAAGCCAGCTGTAAAACTTGCTTGCAGAATCAAAAATTTCATGACCAAAATAAGCTACTTCGGCGAGCTCTATTATTTTTTCTGAATGGATAGGTTTAAATAGAAAACTAGCTTCTTTTTTATTTCGTTGTAATGTTTTTACTGATAGATTCAGATAATTAGCCCATTCTTCTTCAGTGTATGGAATGATGGATTTTATTTTTTCAAAAAGGGTGTAGGGTAGGCCATTTTGAATGAGCTCGATAACTAGTAGTTTGTTTTGAAAGAAACCATTTTGAATGCTACTGGGTAAAAGACTTAGATTGTTTTTAGACGAAATGACCTGAGAATATTCTGCAATTGCTTCATTAACTTGTTGAATGCTGCTGTCTGATTTGTAGGTCATAATGTTCTAATTTCCTCCAAATTTACGACTTTTTTCCAAACAAAAAAGACATTTGTCTAAACTTTCCTTTCTTTTTGCCATTTTTTGAATCTGCCAAAACCATATCCAACAACAATGCAGATGGGAATCATGAAAAGAATAGACTCAATCGTAATAACTTGGTCACTAAAAAAGGGTATGACGAAGGTATTCAAAACGTAAATGAAAACGCCAAAGCCGATTGCGTGATGTTTCCAAGTTATTTGGTCTGCATTGTATTTGGTCATACTAAACTATCTAATTCTGATTCGTCCACTAAATTTGGGATGGTAACTTTTAAATTAGGTTCCATCTCCATTGCGCGCTTTATGGCGTATGTTGCACCTTCATTTCTTGCCCAATTTCTTCTGGCTATTCCGTTGTTAACATCCCAATGTAGCATGGAAGTTAATCTTCTTTCTGCATCTGCACTTCCATCAATTAACATTCCGAAACCACCGTTAATAACTTCTCCCCATCCTACGCCACCCCCATTGTGAATGGAAACCCAAGTAGCTCCTCTAAAGGAATCGCCAATTACATTTTGAATTGCCATATCGGCTGTGAATTGAGATCCGTCGTAAATATTTGAGGTTTCTCTGTAAGGCGAATCTGTCCCAGAAACATCGTGATGGTCTCTGCCCAAAATTATCGGGGCAGATAATTCTCCAGATTTGATGGCGTCGTTAAAGGCTTTTGCAATCCTCATTCTCCCTTCTGCATCGGCATATAGAATTCTAGCTTGAGAACCAACAACAAGTTTGTTTTCTTCTGCAGCTTCAATCCATCTTAGGTTGTCTTCTATTTGTTGCTTGATTTCTTTGGGAGCAGTCTTGGCCATTTCTTCTAAAACTTCGCCGGCGATTCTATCTGTAATTTGCAGGTCTTTAGGGTCGTTTGATGCACAAACCCACCTGAAAGGTCCAAATCCATAATCAAAACACATTGGTCCCATAATGTCTTGAACATATGACGGATACTTGAAGTCTAAGCCTTTCATTATTTCGGCGCCCGCTCTACTAGATTCGAGTAAAAATGCATTTCCGTAGTCAAAAAAGTACATCCCTTGTGAACTTAGCTTGTTAATGGCTGTAACATGATCTTTTAATGTTCGTTGAACTTCTTCCTTGAATCTAGCGGATTCTTTTGCCATCATTTCATTTGATTCCTCGTAAGTGAAGCCTGTTGGATAGTAGCCTCCTGCCCAAGGATTATGTAATGATGTCTGATCAGAACCTAAGTCAACTTTATAATTTTCTTTTGCCAGCTTCTCCCATAAATCTACAATGTTACCTTGGTACACCAATGAAACGGCTTCTTTGTTATTTTGGGCTTGTTTTGTTCGGGCCAGCAACTCATCTAAATCTGTATATACTTCATCTACCCAACCTTGAGAGTGGCGTGTATGGGTCGCTTTAGCGTTTATTTCGGCAGTAATGCTTACTGCACCTGCAATTTTTGCTGCTTTTGGCTGAGCGCCTGACATTCCGCCTAGACCTGCGGTGACAAAAAGTTTTCCTCCTAATCCTTCATCGGAAATCATTCTTCCTGCATTTAAAATTGTAATGGTTGTTCCATGTACAATTCCTTGGGGACCAATGTACATAAACGACCCAGCAGTCATTTGTCCGTATTGGGTCACTCCTAAAGCATTGAATTTTTCCCAGTCATCTGGTTTAGAATAATTCGGAATCATCATTCCGTTAGTTACCACCACTCTGGGGGCATCTTTATGCGATGGGAATAAACCCATAGAATGACCAGAATACATGACTAGCGTTTGTTGGTCGTTCATGGTTGCTAAATACTGCATGGCTAAAAGGTACTGGGCCCAGTTTTGAAAAACCGCTCCGTTTCCTCCATAGGTTATTAACTCATGCGGATGCTGAGCAACGGCATGGTCTAAATTATTTGAAAGCATTAACATGATTCCCGCAGCTTGTTTTGATTGATGAGGAAATTCTTCAAAGTGTTTTGCTTTGATCTCATAATCTGGTCTAAAACGGTGCATGTAAATTCTGCCATAATTTTCTAGCTCCTCTGCAAACTCTTTTGCTAAAATTGAATGGTGCTTACTTGGAAAGTAGCGTAAAGCATTGCGAAGCGCTAACTTTTTTTCTGCTGCTGTTAAAATTTGTTTTCGAACAGGAGCGTGATTTATCTTTGGGTCGAACTCTTTTTTAGGGGGTAATTCGTTAGGTATTCCTTGTAATATTTGAGCTTTAAAAGATAATGCTGTTTTTTCCATAACGTAAAAATAGGCAGTTTAAACTTGAATTACTTTATAATTCTTCCTTTGGCTTTTTTGAATCCGTAAGGACAATGCTTGCATCCGTTTTTGCAGCAATAACCTCTTTTAAGGTGATATTTTGCTGTAAAAACAACATATCCTTCCTTACTCAGATAATAATCTTCTTTGTCGTATTTATCGAAAATTGAAAAGCCTTCCATGAAGTGTAAAATTAAGGAACTCTAAAAGTTGAATTTGGTTCATTTATTATTCAATTTTGAATTTTATGCAAATTTTTCAACTTCCAAGTCCGCTTCAAAAATTAAACTCCTCTTTTTTAAAAAGTAAAGAGATTGACCTTTGGTTAAAACGGGACGATTTGATTCATCCAGAAATTTCGGGTAATAAATGGCGGAAGCTTGCGCTTAACGTTCAAGCGGCGCAACATGCAGGGATAAAGACTCTTTTAACCTTTGGAGGCGCATACTCGAATCACATTGCTGCAACAGCCGCAGCAGGGAAGTTGTTTTCAATGGCTACAATTGGAATTATTCGAGGCGATGAGGGCTTTGAAAATGATACTTTAAGAAAAGCGAAAGAGAATGGAATGCACCTACATTTTGTAAGTCGCGAACAGTACAAACAAAAAACGGAGCACTCATTTTTAAGTGAATTGGTGTTGCGTTTTGGTCAATTTTACCTTATTCCAGAAGGCGGAGCTAACGAACTTGGAGTAAAAGGGTGCCAAGAGATTTTAGCTGAGGTAGGCCACGGCTTTAATTACCTTTCAATTTCAGCAGGCACAGCAACCACAGCTTCCGGTATTTGTCGGTGCTTAGCAAGTGAGAAGTTATTGGTTTTTCCTGCATTGAAAGGAGGAGGGTTTATGTTCGATGAGATAGCAAAGTATTGCACACAAGAGCAGTTGCAAAAGGTGCAATTACAGCCAAACTACCACTTTGGTGGTTATGGCAAAACAAAACCGGAGCAAATTGAATTTATGAAATCATTTTTCAAAGAATACGGGGTAGAATTAGACAAGGTCTATACTTCTAAAATGATGTTTGGTCTGTTTGATTTAATTAGAAACGATTATTTCCCAAAAGGTGCAAGAATTTTAGCCATTCACACTGGCGGTTTACAAGGGAATTAGGCTCGAATTCATCAATACTCTATTGTTAATACTTTCATTTTAGCTCAAAGTTGAGGCTCTTGTTTGCTCCTAATTTTGAGACATGAAAAAGTTAACATTGATTCTTTTGGTTGTCACCACTATTTCAACTTTTGCACAACCTGCAAGTAAAAGAATTACCCGATTAGAGTACATAGAAATGTTCAAAGATGAAGCCATTAAAGAAATGCACCACAGCGGTGTGCCGGCAAGCATAACGCTGGCACAGGGCATTTTAGAATCTGGTGATGGAAACAGTCCTTTAGCAAGGTACGCTAACAATCATTTTGGCATTAAGTGTCATAGCGATTGGCAAGGAGAGACTTTTATTCAAGATGATGATTCAAAAGACGAGTGCTTTCGAAAATACAAAACTGCATTAGAATCTTTTTCAGATCATTCAGCTTTTTTAAAACGAAAGCGATACGCGGCTTTATTTGAACTTAAAATAACAGACTATAAAGGTTGGGCAAAAGGCATAAAAGAAGCTGGGTATGCTACCAATCCAAAGTATCCTCAATTGTTAATTCGAATAATAGAAGAGAATGATTTGGCAAAATATGATAAAATGAAGCCAGGAAAATCAGTCAAAGTAAAGCACGAGAAAAAAGAAAATAATACCAAAGACGAAAAAAGGGAGGCGATTGCAAACTCAAAGAAAAGAGGAAGTCATGTTACAAAACTGCATGAGAATAACATTCGTTACATTGAGGTAAAGCCGGAAGACAGTTTCGAGAAAATTGCAGAAGAATTCAACATGGGAGTATGGCAGTTGTATAAATACAATGATTGGGATAAAGAGACAGAACTTTTTGATGAGGGGGTGTTGTTTTTGCAGCCTAAGCGATGCAAAGCAAAAGAGGAGTACCATATTGTGAGAACGGGAGAAACCATGTGGGATATTTCTCAAAAGTATGGCATCAAGCTAAAAAAGCTATATAAAAGAAACCGCATGTTTGAAGGTGACCAACCCAAGCAAGGCGACAAATTGTTTTTGCAGAAAACGAAACCTGCTTAACTGAAATGAAAAAGCCTCCAAATTTAAGTTTTGAGGCTTTTTTTCTAGTGTTGCGTTTTTACCATCTCCAGCCAACGGTGAAAACCAAATTAGTTACACTTTCATTCGTTAATGCCGGAACATCTGCAGAACTGTATAAATAGCTTCTAATTTGTGTTTCTCTATAGTTTAAAGCAACATCGAAATTGAAGTTTCTATTTCTAAACCCTCCACCTATTGAGTAAGTACTTCTGCTTTCGTCATTGTATCTTAAACTCTCTTTGTAAGGATTACCTTGGTAGTTGTAACCTAGTCTTGCCACAAATGGGTTAAACTTGTATTCAGCTCCTACTCGAATTTGATGAGAGGAACCAAGATTTTGATCAATACTGCTATTGGTTCCTGAATAATCATTCGGATAACTGGAACGATCATTGAAGCTTGCATCTGAATAATCAAGAAATTCATAATCTACACTTATTAAGGCTCTTGATTTAAATAAGTAGGCTAAGCTAGCATTCACTCTAGCAGGTGTTCTAAGTCGATAACCAAACTCAGAGGTAACAGAATCAGCTCTAAAATCGGCGCCATCTGCGAAGCTCGAACTTGCACCGTATGAATACGTTTCGTCAAAGCTTAAAAATGTAGGTGAATGAATAGATAACCCTGCCCGTAAATTCTCGGTTAACCTATAAATTACACCAAACTTAAAGTTTACTCCTCTCCCTCGAACTGCAAGGTTACTTCCTTCGGAAAAACGTGTAACTGTAAATGTGTCTGTTGAAATCGCTGGTCTATCATAGGTGTAATCTTCTTGGAATGAATACTCTTGATTGAACGAAATTGTTTGAAATCCAATACTTCCTCCCATGTATAATCTATCTTGATAATTTCCACCAAAAGAAAACTGTGTTTCAGATTGATTGCCTCGGGTTTCAATTAGCCTTGTTTGTTCAATGTTGGTTAAGTTTTGATTTCCACTGTCTGCGACGGTAAAGAATACATAAGGTACGTACTGATTATTTACGCGATCAATTAGTAAAAGATTGTATGCTTGTGATGGTCCGAAAGGGAATGTATAATCAGCGACAGATTCAACTGATGGGTTAGTTCTATTCAAGGTGTTTACGTAATCGTCAACAATAGTTGAATTATTGGTATTTCCATAAGCTCTGCTTTCAGAGTTAAAATGATTGATCCGATTGTGACTTATTCCAAATGAATAATTTTTCCATGAATTCGCATCCCCTTTATAGGAACCTACATAAGCGATGTTGGGAATGTTCATGTTGAATCTTCCGTCACTTCTAGTTTCTCCTCTAAAATTAGTGCTAGCTTGGTAATCATTAAAGCCGGTTGATACAGTAAATTCAGAGTTCCGGTATACGCCAATCCCTGCAGGGTTGATTAGTAGGCCAGATACTTCTCCTCCAAGAGCGCCGAAGGCTCCACCCATGGCAGTAAATCTAGCCGTTCCTGCATAGTCGTTTCTTGAATAACGAAGTGCATCGATACTGTTTTGTGCAAAACCAATACTCGAGATAGCCAACGTTAAGAAGAATAGTATGTATTTCATAATTAATTTTTTAGTCACACAATCAATATTTATCTTCTACTCGGTCTAGAAGGAGTAGTTCTGCTTCCTCCCGAGCTTCCACCACTGCTTCCACCTGTACTTCTTGGGGCAGAATAGGTAGGTCTACTGTTGTTATAAGTAGGTCTGCTTTGTTGCCTAGGTTGTGTTGTAGCGGGTCGTGCTTGCTGCTGCGCAGGTCTTGATGCAGGTCTAGAATAACTTGGACGGGCTTGTTGCTGAGCGGGTCTAGTATTTGTAGGCCGCTGAGGTTGAGCGCTAGGTCTAGTTGTAGGTCTAGCAGGTTTGGTTCTCACAGGTCTACTTTCTTCTGCCGGTCTCGTATTAGTAGCAGGCGCTCTTGGTGTTTGATACCTTGGCGGTCTTGTGGTGCTACGAACAGGGCTAGTGTTGCCATTGGTTGGCCTACTTGGCTGCGCAGATTGGCTCGGTCTGCTTTCTGCAGAAGGTCTTGTAGGCGCTGATTGAGCAGGTCTCACCGGTCTTGAGTTGTTAGGAGATTGCACTGGGTTTGTTCTTCCATTAACATCTCCTCGAACCGGTCTTACTGGTCGATCACCTCCTGTGCTTCTAAAATTTACAGAACCTGCGCTTCCCCTTGGTGCAATGATCTGTCTTCTACCGTTAGAACCATTATTACCTATAGCATAATTCCTATAATTGTTAAAGTTCCCATCGTTAAATCCTTGTCTGTAACCATTTCTGAACGCAAAGTTATTAAAGCCGTTATTCCATCCCCAAGGGTTATTCCATCCAAAATTATTACCCCAACCGAACTGTGGACCCCAGAAAGGATCGTTCCAACCCCACATATTATTTCCCCAAAATGGGTCGTAAAAGCCAATGTATGGATTTAAAGCTCTGCCGCAACCAAACCCGAAACCGGTGTTTACGCCAACATTCCAGCCGTTGAAAGAATTCCAACCAACACTTAAACCTGTAGTGGGCATGAATGGATCCCAAAATTGGTAACCATTATAAACACTCGGCGTCATAAACATTGGATTTTGGGTGTATAGTATTCTATCTCTTTGGTAAGGATCATAGGTGTTAAAACTTCTTACCGGAGCGTTGATTTGTTGTAAAGTTTGAGCATAATCAGTATTATAGTATTCTACCTCTGCTGGATCTTGATTGATTGCTTCTGAGCCCTCTTGTGCATAGCTATCTTGGTAGTTAGCTGAATTTGGGTTTGTTCCACCTTCTTGAGTATACCTGTCGCTGTAGTATCCTGTTTGATTTGGATTTGATTGAGGAGCGTTAGGGTCAATTCTTGCCTGCTGAACAGGGTCATTGGAGGGACTATAATACAAGTCGTCATATGCGTAAGGCAAATTTGAAACGGTACAACTTGCAAGTAGTAAACTTACAATTGATAAGGTTGTTATCGTGTGAATCGTCTTCATGGCGTTTATTTTAAAGTTTTCGTTAACGTAAGCAGCAAGTATTTGATACTTTTGTCTTCGATTTTTCATTATACAAACAAATTTTATACCACAAATGGCAAAAGGACTCCCAACAAGAGAAGAAGATTATTCTCAATGGTACAATGAGATTGTAGGTCGTGCTGATTTAGCTGAGCACTCGGCGGTTAGAGGATGTATGGTAATAAAGCCATACGGTTATGCAATCTGGGAAAAAATGCAAGCCCAACTTGATAAAATGTTCAAGGAAACGGGTCATGAAAATGCATATTTTCCTCTTTTTGTTCCAAAGAGTTTGTTTGAAGCGGAAGAGAAAAATGCAGAGGGTTTTGCTAAAGAATGTGCAGTTGTAACGCATTACAGGCTAAAAACAGATCCTGATAATCCAGGAAAGTTAATCGTTGATGAAAATGCAAAACTAGAAGAAGAACTTGTAGTTCGACCAACTTCAGAAGCTATAATTTGGAACACATATAAAGGTTGGATTCAGTCTTACCGTGATTTACCTATACTTGTAAATCAGTGGGCAAATGTGGTTCGCTGGGAGATGAGAACAAGGTTGTTTTTAAGAACTGCCGAATTTTTATGGCAAGAAGGACATACTGCGCACGCTACAAAAGAGGAAGCATTAACGGAGACTAAACTGATGGTAGAGGTATATGCTAAATTTGCTCAAGAATGGATGGCCATGCCAGTGATCCAAGGGGTAAAGTCAGAAAGTGAACGCTTTGCCGGTGCTGAAGATACTTATTGTATTGAAGCAATGATGCAAGATGGGAAAGCCTTACAGGCCGGAACTTCTCACTTTTTAGGTCAAAACTTTGCAGAAGCCTTCGATGTAAAATTTGCGACTAAGGAAGGTACTCAAGAATATGTGTGGGCAACTTCTTGGGGAGTTTCAACTCGATTAATGGGTGCCTTAATTATGACTCATTCTGATGATAATGGATTGGTGCTTCCACCAAAATTAGCACCTTACCAAGTTGTAATGATTCCTATTTATAAAGGCGAAGAGCAAAAAGAGGCTGTTGTTGCTAGAATGAAGGAGATTAAGTTAGAGCTGGAAGCTGCTGGTATTTCTGTTAAGCTAGATGATCGAGATTCGCATAAGCCAGGTTGGAAATTTGCTGAGTATGAAGTAAAAGGTGTTCCAATTAGAATTGCTATGGGAATGAGAGATTTGGAGGCAGGGAATTTAGAACTTGCACGACGAGACACTCTCGAGAAGAAAATTTACGAACAGAACGATATTGCGAACAAAGTAAACCATTTGCTGGAAAATATTCAGACTAACTTGTATCAAAGAGCAATCGATTTTAGAGAAGAGAAAACACATAAAGCGGATTCTTATGAAGAGTTTAAAACCATTTTAGAAAAGAAAGGTGGGTTTATTTACGCTCATTGGGACGGAACCGCAGAGACAGAGGAGTTAATTAAGAAGGAAACGAAAGCAACTATTCGTTGTTTGCCTTTTACAGCAAAGAAAGAAGAAGGGAAGTGCATGGTTACCGGCAAACCATCTTCGCAAAGAGTGATATTTGCAAAAGCATATTAGTTATGGAAAAGAAAGATCAATCAGACTTTGAAAAAATTGTCAACACAGTTAAAAACAAAGCGTCATTAAAACAGAGGATATACAGAAATACGTTAGAAGCATTTCAACAGTTTAAAGAGAATTCAAAACATGTAGTTGAGAATTTAGTAAAAGAAGCTGCGAGTTTTGATGATGGTGTCAACATCATCTATCAAGAGAAAGGACATTTTGAATTCCAATTAAAAATAGGGGGAGATGTGATTTTGTTTCACATGCACACCAATGTTTTTGACTTTGATAAATCCAATCCACTTTGGAAAACTTCGTATTTAAAAGACGATCCATCTAGGAGTTATTGTGGTATCATTAATATTTACAATTTTCTAGCAGATTCATTAAAGTATAATCGATACGACGATAGTGGCTATTTAATAGGGAGAGTGTTTATTAATAAGGAAGACCATTTTTTTGTTGAAGGAAAAAGACAGTTGAACTTTATTCATAATGACTTCGTAAGTCAACAAATGAATGAAAAGGATGTCTTGCATATTGTTCAACAAGCTATTCTTTACTCCATGGATTTTGATTTATTTACTCCTCCATATCAACATGTTCAAGAGATATCCGTAGGTCAGTTGTTAAATGAAGCTTCAGGAATGCGACTAAAAACCGGTAAGCGGGTTGGATTTAAATTTAGTTTCGAGGATTAGGTTGTAGGTCATAAAATAGAATACCATTTTTTTCGAATACAGGATTCTTTAAATATTTTCTAAATAACCGGTTTGTAAGGTATTACGATTAGGCAAAATCATCCATTTTGCTCCTTTGGCTATAGCGTCGTCGATTTTTAAAACAGACTCTCCCACATTATATTTTGTCCACCCTTTCATTTTTATGGCGTACAAATTAATATTGGGGCTTGGGTCTGCAGGTATGATTACTAAGTCTGTTTGCTCTATACCAAAATTTTCGATTGGATGTTCAAAATTATAAAGCTCCTCGTAAACCCAATCCGTCTGTTTGTTAAATCGTTTCTCTGTTCTGTTTGTTGCATAAACAGCACTTGCAATTAGCAACAATGTTAAAACAAGTTGAGAAGTGTATTTTGTGGCATTTGATTTATTTATAAAAAAACTAAATTTTAACAGGAAAATAGTAAAAGTAAAAGGGATAACAAATAAGAGTGGAATTATGTAATAGTCATGATTTTTAAATTGTTGAAAAAATAAAATCATAAAAATGATAAAGCCGATTACGCTAAACAAGTAGCCATAATATATTGACTTGCCTAAGCTTTTTTTAAAAATTGGCAGGACAATTAGTGTTGCAATGATATAAGTTAGATGTCTACCTGTTGGATAAAAGTATTCACGAGTCCAATTTGAAATATGGTCTACCGTAATCCAAAATTCGTCATAAGAGAGTTCCCAAATTGGAGCTATTCTTAAGAAAAAATAGCTTGTTTCATTTAGTAGATTGTAGTTTTTTGAAAAAAATATCCAAGCCACAATGGGAAGAATTGCTATGGTAGTAATTGAGATTAATCTCCAATTTAACTTAACTGCCTTTTTATTTGAAATATGCTCAATGGCAATACCCGTAAATATGGCAATAAAAGATAATAGACTTGTTATTTTGATTAAGGCTGCTAATGTCATGAATAACATTCCTAAAGTATAGTAAACAAGCTTTTTTCGTTTACTATAACGATGCAGGAAAAAATACGAAATGAATACAAATGATAGTGATATTGGGTCCGGTAAGAAGCTGATGCCGTAAAAAATGAGAATGGGTGAAGTGAATGTTAAAAGAGAAATGATAATCCCCCATTTAAAATCTCCTAAGACTCCCTCTATCGTCTTAAAAAGTGCAAAATAGCCTAAGAATCCAATAATCCAACAGGTCAAGCGGTAAATTGAATCACTTTGACCAAAAACCTTATAAAGTTGTGCAACTCCAAAATATAGTATTGGAAATTCTCCGACAGCTCGTCCATCATTGCCCGGCTGGTTGAGTATTTTAGGTTCTAAAAAGTCATTTCCTTCTGAATAGTAGGTATATGCCATAGATAATCCATCAGATGGTCTCCAAATGTGATCTCCACTTGGGTTCATTGAAAGGATTTCATCATATCCAAAAGCATAACATAGTGTTAAATAACTTATAATGAATAGTATGTTTTTTGAAATGACTTTTATCAATTTTTACTACTTTAGTAAAACGGAATTTTTTTAAGATTGCAAAATAAAGTATTTGTTTTTATTCGTCGTAATTGTCAGAATTTCATTTGTTTGACGAAATTGTAAGATTCGACTAAAAAATTATTTAAAATTTTTCCAAAAAAGTTTTTCAATATTTAAATTTCTAGTACATTTGCACTCCAAATTTTTTGGAACAACATACGGTCCGTTCGTCTAGGGGTTAGGACGCCAGGTTTTCATCCTGGTAACAGGGGTTCGATTCCCCTACGGACTGCAAAAAATAAAATAATATTATGGCTAATCATAAGTCGGCATTAAAGAGAATCAGACAGTCAAGAAAAAGAAATTTGCAAAATAGATATTATGCAAAGACTACTCGTAATGCAATTGCTAACCTAAGAAAAACTAAAGACAAAAAAGAAGCTTCTGTAAGCTTGCCAAAAGTTGTTAGTATGATAGATCGATTAGCTAAAAAGAATATTATTCACAAAAATAAAGCTGCAAACATAAAGTCTAAGTTAACTAAGCACGTGAATGCTATTTAATAAATAGAAGATTATTTGAAAAAGGCCTTTCCATTGGAAAGGCCTTTTTTGTTTACGCCTCACAATAACTTTGGGTGTGAATTGTATTTTCATCGAGGTTAAAACAAATTAATTTACCTTGACCTTCAGTGTTAAAATTTACACAACCATTATCGATGCAGATAATTGCTTTCTTTTTATTAATTCGTTTCTGAATTTTTTCAAATGTCAAAGGGGTGTGTCCAACAATGATCTGTTTGTTTTTGAATAGAATTGCATCATACTCAAAACTTCTAATCTGCAACATAGCTTTCTTGTCCAAATATGTGTTTTCTTTGTCGTTAAACCCTGCATGAACTAGAAAGTGCTTGTCTGTTTCAATAAAGTGAAAGCTTTTTTTAAGTAGCTCGAAATAAGTTGGATTTATTGTTTTGCCTTCAAGTAGGTTAAGCGCTTTTAAACTTTTTAGAATCCGTTTTTGCTGACCTAATGCTTTGTTTTTTGTATTTAGTATAATTTGCTCATGGTTTCCTCTTAAAAAGAACACAGAGTAACCCTGTGCTTTTAGTTTTAGAATACGATTCAATACTTTGTCAGAATGTGGTCCTTTATTGATCGCGTCACCTAAAATAAAAAGTTGATCATCTTTGGTGAGTTCAACTTGTTTCAAAAGCTTTTTGAAGGTTTTGCTGCAGCCGTGAATGTCCGAAATAACTAGTCTTCTGCCGTGAATCGGCTTCTCGACATAGGCAGAACGTAATTTTTTCATGAGCCTATACTTCGCTTAATGTACAACGATAAATTTTTGTTGCAATAATAATTCTTCTCCTTCAATTTCTAGGATATAAATACCATTTTCTAGCTCAGAGGTTTCTACTGGTACTGTATTTCTTCCTCTTTGGAAAGCAACGGTGGGGATCGAAACTACTGATCTTCCTTTTAAGTCGAAAACAGTTAAGCTCAAGTTGTCTTTACGGTTTATATCTAGCGAAACGCTAATTAAGTTTGAAGCAGGGTTGGGGTACAGCAATAAGTTATTGGTTATGTTGTTATTTTGAATTCCTCTATTTGAGAGGACTATTTCTTCATACAAGTTCTTTACTGTGTCACTTTCAATTTCCACGGCTTGTAAAGATTCGCCAACAGAAACAATAAAACTTGCGAAGAAGTGCTCCCCGGGCCGAAGTGTTACTGGGCCTATAGAGTTTACATCTAAAATATCGTTTCCGGAAGGTGAACCTGCACCTGCAAAACCTCTATTGGTTGACAGTACTTGATATTTTTCTGCGTCGGTAAAATTGTTATTAGAAATGTCTACACCGCCGGCTCCACCTCCGATGTTATCTATTCCATAGTGTGTGGTTGACAGTGAAGTGTCCATTAAAACAGGCCGAACAGCGCAGAAAAGATTCGAATCTGTAGCATAACTAATTCCCATGTGCCTTACAGGGTCATACCGAACTCTGTTGTTTGAGAAGTTGAATATGTCCCAATCCATTATTAATCCAGCGTACAGGTTATTGTAAGTGGAACTGCCTTGATTCGTTATTTTGTACTCGTAAACAATAGAGTTCTGCGCTAACGGATGATCATATACGTAACATTTATTCTCTATGATTAGTTGATTACTAGCGTTGTTTACATAATTAAACGATGTGAAATATTCGTAATCAGCAGATTTTGCAGTGATTGAACGAATGGGGTTTTGGGTATCGAAATCAGAATCTTGAGATCCTACCGCTCTAAATTTATTCGCAATTAGTCCGTTAGAGGCACCAATCAAAAGACTCCCTTCGTATAGCAGAGAGTTTCCGTTTCTAAACTTTATTCCTTCGCCTTGGGCAGAATTAAGACCTGCGTAGCCTAATCCTCCGTCACTGCTTAATGTAATTCTTAAGTTGTTGTCTTCAATTGTTAAGTAATCAATGTTTACTATGGTAGCAAAGTATTGCTTTTTACTATAGTTATCAGCTGAAATATTTATTTCAAATTCAATCAATTCATTGAAGCCAACCCCTTGATTAATCACAAACTCGAATGGGTTATTACGAATTGAAACGGAATCGAGAGAGTTTAATCCTCCTATGTTCAGATTTGAGTTGAGTGATTGAAGTTTGTTGCCAATTGTGGTAATGTTAATTGACACATTCGTTGCACTCTTCAACCAATTCATAAAAGCGCCCGAAATTCTTAGGGTATCTCCAACTACAAAGGTTTCATCGTTTTTGTCAGAGATTAATTTGTTTTGGAAAATAATTCCTGGTTTGCTTGAATCTGAAACAGCGCGGAAGGCGTTAACTCTACCAACGCCAATTTTTCCGGCATAGGATGAGGGGTTGAAGCGGTCAATGTTATCGCCGTTATTGAGAATTTGTTCAGTAACCTGTTGCCATGTGTAGTTTGGGAATTGAGCCTTAACTAAACCTGCAATCCCTGCAACAACCGGAGCTGCCATAGAAGTTCCGCCATTTACTCCGTAACCTCCAATTGCATTGGTGGTGAGCATGTTTTCTCCGGGAGCCATAATGTCTGCCCAATAGCCAAAATTAGAATTTGCTTTTACCGTATCTGCAGCTGAAAGTGACCCTACAGAAAGCACATTCTCGTAGGCCGCCGGGTAAAAACGATTTTCAAAGCCATTATTTCCAGTGGCAGCGATAACCAAACAGCCTTTGTTCAATGCAGCATAATTTACTATGTCTTGTGCATATTGTCTGTATACTGTGCTACCCCATGAATTTGTAATGATAAATGCTCCTTGGTCTGCAGCGTACACAATTCCTTCGTAAGCGGCTGTTAATTGACCAGTAGAAGACTGATCTATTTTAATGGGTAAAAGTTTTGTTTTGAAACCCGCGCCTGAAATACCGGTTATGTTATCTGTAACGGCACCGATTAAACCGCCTACATTTATGCCGTGGCCAAACAATCCAAAACCTGCATCGTTGTCATTGTCTGCAACATCCCATCCTAAAAAATTATCGATGTATCCGTCGCCATCATCGTCTACGCCATTTACCGGGTCATTGTAATTGTAGGCATAATTGTCCACCATATCAGGGTGGTCAGTATCGGTTCCGGTATCAGTAAAAGCAATTACTACGTTTGTGTCGCCTTGCTGTATGTCCCAAGCTCGAAAAAGATCAACTGCCCCAATGTACCACTGACTTCCGAGCAAGGTGTCGTTTGGAGTGTAGGTAACTTCATTGATAACCTTTTCTTCAGCATATAAAATAGATTTATTGTTTTTAAATTCAGCAATTATTTTTTGAGTGTTAGCAAGAGGATCTATTTTAACCACATACATGGTCGATAGATCGACAAGTTTTGTTCCTTGGCTTTTTGCAGAAGGGGCTTGATGTTCCGGAAAAAGTTTTTGAATGCCGGTAATCGCATTTTTTTGAACAGTAGCTTCAATCTCAGGGATAAGAATTGCAGTTTTCTGGCACTTGTTGCGGTATTCTGGTTTTATTTTTATAATAATTTCTCCTACAGCAAATTCAGGGTTACCCTGAGCATGGCCAAAAGTTAAACAAGCCATAAGGCTAAAAAAAGCAAGTAATCTCATTCTATCAATAGTTTTTTCTGAATTATTCCTTCGGAGTTATGTGCTCTTATGATGTATATTCCTTTAGTAAGACTCAAATTTAAACGGATTTGTTGACTCTTTTCAAGTATTTCTTTCGACCA
>CAJQLW010000057.1 GCA_905479325.1 uncultured Flavobacteriales bacterium | reverse complement strand
AGCGGACAGGTGCCCTGGCTATTGTATTTTTCACTACGAAGCACGAAGCAATTAGGTCACTCCTAAAGTCATTGCGCCTGCGGCCGGACAGGCGCAATGACTTTCCAAATCCTCATTGCGAGCGAAGTGAAACGGAGCGAAGCAATCTGTTTATTGATTACCGGATGCCTACTTCCCACCTCCGGACGGACAAGCACAATGACTTTTGTTTTGGGAATTACAAGCGAAGAGAAACGAGGCGTCTGCCGACTTGTGATGGGCAGTGATGCTCTTACTGTTTAATTAATTTCTTGGTAATAACTTCCCCAGAGGTAAGGGTAACTTTTAAAAAGTAAACCCCGGGTGCAAGGTTGGTGAGTTTGAGCATTTTTTTGTTCACCCTTCGACCATCCTTCCTTTGGTCGGAGCTCAGGGTGACAAAAGTGTTGGTATTTTAATAGAATTTGTCAGGCGGAGCGTTGAAATTAATTGCTCTTTTACAAAACTCTCAACCTTTTAAACACAAAAACCTCCAAGCTTTCGCTTAGAGGTTTTCACTAGTTGTAAATAAATTAACCTACTGTAAATATCAATCTACATTGTCGTGCAGAAAAGAATTGTTCTGTCTCAGGTTAGTTTTATTGTCTTCGTCTTCACTTAAGGTGTAACGAGACACATTTGATTCAGAAGAGTGAGGTGTTTCATCCAAGGAAATATTTCTCCTTTTGTATGCCGGCTCTTTTTCTAAATCATTAATCCCACCTGGGCTCTTAATCTTCAAGCTCAACTCTTTTAGTCTTCTAATTCTCTCGTGCGTTTTCTTTAACTGAGCTTCTTCATTCTCTGCAGATCGCTCAGGTGTAGATTGGTACGAAGTCATTTCGGGCTCTTGTGGCGCAGGCTGCTGAGATGGAACGCCAACGCTATGTGGAGTCCAGTCGTTTGCTTTCTCTTCTTCTGCTGTCTTAAACTCATCTTCTAGCGTATACCGCTTAACTTCTTGCTCTTCCTTTTTTTGCGCATCTGTTGGTCTGATTTGAAACTCAAAACTTTTTTGCTCATCGTTTGAGTTTTTCAAGGTAGGCTCGTTTGCATTTGTATTTTGCGGAGCGGCAGGAGTTTCTTTTTCAGATGGAGCAGTAATTACCGTATTCACTTCATCTGTTAGTTTTCTTACCACTTTTTGTGGCTCTGCAGCTGTTGTAAACCCTGTAGGCTCTGCCTTACCAAAACCTGTTGCAATAATGGTAACCGATAGTTTATTTCCTAGCGTCTCATCAACTCCATTACCCCAAATGATATCAGCAGTGTTTCCTGCTTCATTTTGAATGTACTCTGTAATTTCATCAATCTCATCCATGGCAACTTCTTCATCGCCAGAGGTTATGTTCAGTAAAATGTAATTTGCTCCTGTAATGTCATTGTCGTTCAACAAAGGTGAAGCCAACGCTTGGCTTACTGCCTTCACAGCTCTGCCTTCGCCTTCTGCTGCGGCAGAACCCATAATAGCCGTTCCGCCATCTTTCATCACCGTTCTAACATCTTCAAAATCTACGTTAATGTAGCCGGCAACGGTAATGATTTCAGCAATACCTTTTGCCGCAACCGTTAAAATATCATCTGCCTTAGAGAAAGCTTCAGAGATTTTTAAGTTACCGTGCATCTCACGTAATTTATCATTGCAAATAATCAGCAAGGTGTCTACATTCTCTCTTAATTCAGCCAAACCTGAATCTGCCTGAACTTTTCTTCTTCTACCCTCAAAACCAAAAGGAATGGTTACAATCCCTACCGTGAGTATACCCATTTCTCTGGCAGTTTGTGCAATAATCGGTGCGGCACCTGTTCCGGTTCCACCACCCATACCTGCGGTAATAAACACCATTTGAGTGTTCTTTTCAAGCAAGTCTTTTAACTCGTCTACATTTTCAATGGCAGCATTTTTACCCACCTCTGGGTTTGAACCTGCTCCTCTACCTTCAGTTAAGGTTGAACCCAATTGAATTTTATTCGGAATTGGACTTAAGTCTAACGCTTGTTGATCTGTATTACAAATAATGAAGTCCACACCTGTAATTCCTTGACGGTACATGTGGTTTACAGCGTTGCTTCCGCCGCCGCCAACTCCGATTACTTTGATAATTGATGATTGCTCTTTAGGTAGGTCAAATCTCATATTTACTCAGTTTAAAGCTCAAGGCATAAAGCCTAAAGCAGTTGTTTTTCATTTTATCTAATTGATTCGTTTCTCGCAAAACCAATCTTTATTCTTCTATTGTAGCCAAAGCATTTCAGCTTTCCGACTTTTCACTTTGAGCTTTCCGCCTTGGGCTTTAAGCTTTTGGCTTCGCGCTTTGCGCTTTTAGCTTTCCGCTCTAACTCTCGTCTTCTTCAAAAAATTGCTTTCCTTTTGCAATCATGCTTTGTAAAAAGCCGCCTTTTGTCTTATCTCCTTGTCTTACTTTTATTGAATCTTCTTGCTCAATACTTTTCATCTGTCCCTTTTGGCGCTCAAGCTTTTCAAATCCCTTTAAGATCAATCCAACGCCTGTTGCGTACATTGGGCTGGTAATTTCATCCGCATTTCCGTTCGCTAAATATTCATTTGGGTAACCTATTCTGGTATCCATTCCGGTAACGTATTCAAACAACTGCCCAATGTGTTTCATTTGAGAACCACCTCCTGTGATTACCATACCGGCAATTAGCTTGTTTTCGTAGCCGCTGTTTTTTATTTCGTAATAAATGTGCTCTATAATTTCTTCTAATCTCGCTTGAATAATGTGAGACAAATTCTTGATTGAAATTTCTTTTGGCTCTCTTCCTCTTAAACCAGGTATGGAAACAATCTCGTTTTCTTGACTTTCATTTGCCAAAGCGGAACCAAACTTCACTTTCAACAGTTCAGCTTGATTTTTTATAATGCTACATCCTTCTTTAATGTCTTCTGTAATGATATTTCCACCGAACGGGATAACTGCAGTGTGTCGAATAATTCCATCTTGAAAAATGGCTACATCTGTTGTACCTCCTCCAATATCAACCAAAACCACTCCTGCCTCTTTCTCTTCTTCACTCAACACAGCAGCAGAAGATGCAATTGGTTCTAAAATCACATCTTGGACTTCTAAGTTTGCCTTATGCACACATTTATGAATGTTTTTTGCCGCGGCAACTTGCCCTGTGATGATGTGAAAATTTGCTTCTAACCGAATTCCCGACATTCCAATGGGATCTTTTATTCCTTGCTCATTATCCACAATAAACTCTTGTGGCAGCACATCGATAATTTCTTCTCCAGGTAGCGTAACCAACTTAAACATATCATTGATTAACATGTCGATGTCTTCTTGAGAAATTTCGTCATCGAGGGTATTTCTCATTTTAATGCCTCTGTGCTGCAAACTTTTTATGTGCTGTCCGGCAATACCAACGTTCACCACGCGAACATCTACTCCCGATTTGTTCTCTGCTTCAGAAACAGCCGTTCTGATAGATTGAACCGTTTTCTCAATATTAGCGACTACTCCGCGAGTAACACCCAATGATTCAGAACGACCCATACCTAGAATTTCTAGCTTCCCGACTTCATTCTTACGGCCCACCATCGCCACAATTTTTGTGGTTCCGATATCCAGTCCTACAACTATATCTGATGATGATTCCATACTAATTTCGTTTTTTGCAAACCACTTGGTTCGCGAATTTTAGGTTAATCACACTATACTCATTCCAGCCTGTTTTACTCAAACCCTTCTTATAGAACACCTTGAGCTTGTCTAGCTTTTTCTTAATGTCAATAGCATCTCCTACTACAATTCTATGATTTCCAACTCGTGGTATCAATTCAATCTCCAATTCTTTATTAACATACAACTGTTCAATCTGCGCATGCCACAACGGGTCTGTTCGAATAAACTCTGCCATTTTGAAAATATCATCAATCATCACTTTGTTTTTCATTGTATCTGCCAACATCATAGCGTTCAAATGACTTACTTTATTGAATGGATCTCGAATAAAACCATTTGCAACAAAAACCCTTGAGGTAAATTGGTCTGATGGCGGCATTACTTTGCCGGTGCTATCCAAATAATAACTCTCGCCGTTCATGCTAAAAATTCGAACAATTGGCGTGCGCTGAAATACCTCCACTCGCAGCACTCCGTCAATTGTTTTGTATACTTCAGCATTTGAAACAGAAGGATGATTGTTGATTTTATGCTCTAATCGTTCGCCCTCAATGGCGGCAATTGGTCTACCTAAAATCGTATCCATTTCATGATAAACCATGCTAAAAATATCATCCTCTTCAACGAAAAAATTACCATTGCTATTGTCAATATCAATTTCAATATCAGTACACACTTTATGGCTTTGAGTATTGCTTACAAAGCCCAATACCAAAAGGATGCTAACTAAAAGTAGAACCCACGAAGCGATATTTAAGAACCTATTCATACATCTACTTGATAATAGTTAATAATAGGATCAATCATGGTGTCAATATCTCCTGCTCCAACCGTTAACAGAACTTCTACTTCTTTGCCCTTCAATATATTCATCAGCTGATGTTTCTCACAAACATTCACTCCCTCTTTCCCAATTAGTTTTGACAACCACAGCGAGGTAATTCCTTCTATTGGTTCTTCTCTTGCAGGGTATATTTCAAGTAAAATTAAGTCGTCCGACTTTCCTAATTCTCGAGCAAAGTCTTCTGCAAAATCTCTTGTTCTGCTGAATAAATGCGGCTGAAAAATGGTGGTTATTTTTTTACCAGGATACAATTCTTTTACCGATTGGAGTAGCATTTTTACCTCTTCAGGATGATGCGCATAATCGTCGATATATACAAATTCGGGTGTTTTTAAATGCACATCGAAGCGCCGTTTTACACCGTGAAAACTTGCAATAGAACTTTTAATTTGAGCTACATCTACCCCTTGACTAAAAGCTACTGCCATGGCAACAATTGCATTTTCAACATTATGCAGTCCGGGCAAGCCACACTTTACCTTTTCTAGTGCAAATTGATCAGATTCAAAATCAAACACAAAAAAGCCATCTTCAACGTGTATGTTTTTCGCTTGAATATCCGATCGACCGGTTAGTGCGTAGGTTCTAAACTGAATACCAGACGGAATTTCCAACTCAGCTGAAATTGAAGGTTTGGTAAACAAAAAACCTTTTTCATTGATCTGCTCGACCAGATGGTTGTATGTATTTTTTAAATCCGCTTCATCTTCATAAATATCCAAGTGATCTGCATCTATGGAAGTGATGACCAATTGATTTGGGTGAAGTTGCAAAAAGGAACGATCGTATTCGTCGGCTTCGGTGACCAAAATTTCAGCTTCAGGATCCAACAACAAATTCGTTCCATAATTTCGCGAGATTCCGCCTAATAAGCCATTTACTTTTATACCTCCAGACTTTAGCATATGAGCAATCATTGACGATACGGTGGTTTTACCATGAGTACCGGCAACCGCGATGGTTTTCATGCCTTTACTAATCAAACCCAAGACCTGAGCACGTTTTACACATTCAAAACCCTCTTCTCGAAAATAAACCAACATTGGGTTACTAGATACTACCGCAGGAGTATAAACAACCAGCGTTTTTGATGCATCTCTGTAAGGATGCGGGATAGCGTCTGCTTCAGCAAAATCTGTTATGGAAATACCCTCTTTCTGTAGTTGCTTTGTCAATGTAGTTGTAGAACGATCATAACCAGCAACCTTTTTTCCTTGCTGATTAAAATATCGAGCTAAAGCACTCATGCCTATTCCGCCTATGCCAATAAAATATATGTTTTCTCTGTGAATCATTGAATGTAGAATGAATAATGTGGAATGCACAAATCGGTCACCGAGTGAATCGGCACTCCTATTCTTATCGAGGAGGAAGATTTTGGCATGGAATGATAGCTAAATGTGAAATAAAGGATTTGAACTGTAGAATGCACCATTCTCGTGCAGTCATTCTGACCTGCAACACCTGCATAGCTATCTTCAAAATACACCTGACTCATAATTACTTCTCTATTTTGTTTCTCATTGTTTTTAAAATTGAACCAATTATTCTCATTAATTCCTCTACTTTTTCTAATAATTCTTCTCCTATTTCCTTTTTTATTAAACCGGAACCTATCAACAATTTCACCCAATAATGACTCTCTCTTGCCTCTTTGTATGCAATTGAGAATTTATAATGAAAATCTTTATCGCTAAATGAACCCATTCCCTCTTCAACATTTGCCCCAATTGACGTTCCCGTCCTCATTAGCTGTTTAGAAAGAATGTATTCTCGTTTATTTTCTTGTAAGTCTCTACAAACCTCAATAACCTTTAGTGCAAATTCAAAACTTTTATCTTTTGCCGGGTTTGGACGCTCGCTCATAGTTTCAAGTTATTCGAAAATTACACTGTCATTAATAAAAACTATCAATTCTCTATTCTGCATTCTTTAAACATTATTCATCATTCCACATTCCACATTCCACATTCTACATTCCTAATTCTTTATTGTCAATTGTATTGCTTCATTTGCAATTATATCTGCTGCATCATGATAACCTAGAGGTGAAATATTTTTACTCAAACGGTTTAACTCTTCTTCATTGTTAATCAACTCTAAAACAGTTTGACCTAGTTGTTCTCTCACCTCGGAGTCTTTTATCAATTTAGCTGCACTTAACGTCGTTAATACTTTCGCATTTTTTGTTTGATGATCTTCTGCAGCCGATGGCAAGGGAACAAATATGGAAGGCTTTTTCACCAAACACAGCTCCGAAACAGCTAAGGCTCCTGCCCGTGATACAACCAAATCAGCTGCGGCATAACCCAAATCCATTCGCTTGATAAACTCTGTTACTTTTAACCAAGACTCTTTTCCAATTGCGGCCTTTTTAGCTCGCTCATGAAACAACTTTCCAGTTTGCCATATTACCTGAATCCCGGCTTTCTCCCATTGTTCTAGCGCATTTTCAACCGCCTCGTTCACCGACCAAGCGCCTAAACTTCCTCCAACAACCAGCAATGTTTTCTTTGAAAGATCAATCTCAAAGAATTCAGCTGCTCTCTCTCTTTTACCTTCTAATTTTATTACTTCAGATCGAACCGGATTTCCGGTTAAAATAATTTTCTCTTTCGGAAAAAATGCATCCATACCATCGTAAGCGACACATATTTTACCTGCATTCTTCCCCAAAATTTTATTGGTTAAGCCTGCGTAGGAATTTTGCTCTTGCAACAAGGTTGGCACCTTGGCCTTGTTCGCTGCTCTTAATAGAGGTCCACTCGCATAACCGCCAACACCTATAGCTATATTTGGCTTAAAATCTTTTACCACTTTCTTAGCCATAGCAGCACTTTTAAGCAACATAAAAGGAAACTTCAAATTCTTTAAAGTCAATTTACGCTGCAATCCCATTATTGGTAAGCCAACAATTTCGAATCCAGCTTCAGGAACCTTTGTCATTTCCATTCTGCCAAGTGCTCCGACAAATAGAAACTCCGTATCAGGGCGCAGTTTTTTAATGGCGTTCGCAATGGCAATGGCAGGGAAAATATGCCCCCCAGTACCACCTCCAGATATGATTACTTTTAATTTAGCCATGGCTTGCTTCGATTTTTTCGTTTTCAGTATTTCTACTCACACTTAAAATAACTCCAACAGCCAAGCAGGTAAACCAAATTGAGGTTCCACCCATACTTACCATTGGCAAAGGTTGGCCTGTTACAGGAAACAAGTTTACTGCTACAGCCATGTTAATCATTGCCTGAAAAACCAAACTAAAACTCAGGCCAATTGCCAACAATGAACCGAAGGTTCGAGGGGCGTTTTTAGCAATGAGAATTCCTCTATACAATAGAATAAGATATAGCAAGAGAACAAAGGTTCCGCCAACAATACCATACTCCTCGATAACCGTTGCGAATATAAAATCCGAATACGATTGTGGTAAAAAGTTCCGCTGCGTGCTTCTTCCAGGCCCTTTACCCATTACACCACCGGTAGCAATGGCAATTTTAGATTGCTCGGCTTGATAATTGGCTTGAGCACTACCATCCGAAAAATTAGTAATTCTATTCTTCCAAGTAATTACACGGTTTGTCAAGGGTGAGTTTTGCTCAGAAGTTTTAGTTTCTTGAATGCTCAGCCCAATGGCTATAAATATGCTTAACAGGGTTATTCCAACTGCTATTAAGGAGAAAATGTACTTCAAGTTTATTCTTCCTACAAACATTAACACCAAACACGTAACAAACAACATAGCTGCCGTTGAAAGGTTAGCAGGAAGAATTAAGCCACAAACAATCAAAATAGGAATCATAATGGGCAAAAATGCCTGATTAAAATCTTTGATATTATCCTGTCTTTTAGATAGCATTCTTGCCAAAAACATAATAAGGGCAAGCTTTGCTAAATCTGACGTTTGAAAGGTTTGATTAATAATTGGTATGACCAACCAACGACTTGCATCGTTGATACTCGCCCCCGTAAGAAGCGTAAATAGAAGCAGCGGAATGGCTAACAACAATCCAATCTGCGACATTCTAGAATAATACCGATAATTTACCTTGTGTGCAAAATACATTAACAGAAAACCGATGAATAAAATAATGGTATGCTTAAAGAGATAATACTCTGTGTTTCCACCCTGATATTTGTAAGCTAGCGTAACAATGGAGCTATATACAACCAGTACAGAAAATATGCCCAATAGTAAAACTACAGCCCAAATCACTCGGTCGCCCTTTATGTATTTATTGATAAAATGCATTTTACAATGACTTTACCGCTTGTTTAAATTGATGACCTCTATCTTCATAGTTTTCAAATAAATCAAAACTTGCACAAGCAGGAGAAAGCAAAACTACATCTCCACTTTGACCAATTTCGTAAGCCTTTTTTACAGCTTCATTAGCTGATCGAGCTTCTTCAATTATTTGTATATGACCTTTAAATGCATCGATAATTTTTGAATTATCAACTCCCAGACAAATAATGGCTTTCACTTTTTCTTTTACAAGTGCTAGTAACTCGTCATAGTCGTTTCCTTTATCCACTCCACCAACAACCCAAACTATGTCTTTGGTCATGCTTTCTAACGCGTACCATGTTGAGTTTACGTTGGTAGCTTTTGAGTCATTAATAAACTCGATACCGTGAATAGTAGCAACAGTTTCTAATCTGTGCTCCACATTTTGAAAATCTGACAAAGAATCTCTGATCAGTTCTTTTCTTAAATCCAATACTCTTCCGGCAATTCCTGAAGCCATAGTGTTGTAAAGGTTGTGCTTGCCTTGTAAGGCTAAATCATGTATTGACATAGTAAAATGGTTGTTTGTTGTTAGTTTAATTATTAGTTGTTCGTTATCTATATATGCTCCTTTGGGGAGTTGTTTTTTTATTGAAAATGGGATGAGTTCCGCTTTTGTGGCTGTTCTTGTCATGGCCGCTTTTACATTTTCATCGTCATCGCAAAAGATGAATTTGTCTGTTGGCAAAGCGTTCATGGCGATTCTCATTTTTGCATCTGCGTACAAATCAAAAGTGTTGTTGTAGCGGTCCAAATGGTCTGGTGTTATGTTTAAAAGCACAGCTATGTCTGCTCGAAAAGCCTTAATGCCATCCAACTGGAAACTACTCAATTCCAACACATACCAGTCAAAATCTTCTGTAGCAACTTGCTCTGCAAAGCTTTTTCCAACATTGCCAGCTACTCCTGCATTAACCCCGCTATTCACCATAACATGGTGCGTCAGTAAGGTTGTTGTTGTTTTTCCGTTGCTACCTGTAATTCCTATGATTTTTGCTTTACAATACCTGAAAGCAAATTCTATTTCAGAAATCACAGAAGTGCCTTGCTTATTAAGCTCAACTACAAGCGGTACTTCATCTGAAATACCTGGACTTTTAATTACCTCGTCTGCAAAAAGTATTCGCTCTATTGAGTGACCACCTTCTTCCCATTCAATCTCATTTTGTTCAAGAACTTTCTTGTATTTGTCTTTGATTTTTCCAAAATCTGAGACAAAGGGTACAAGGCCCTCTTTTTTTGCAAGCAATGCTGCACCTACTCCGCTTTCGCCTGCGCCTAAAATCGCTAACGCTTTAGTTTTCAATTTTTAATTATTAATTATCAATCTTCTTTCTTTTCAAATCAAGCTTTTCACTTTAGGCTTTTTGCTTTAAGTGGCGCTTTAGCGCAACTTCAGCGTTACAATCGATAGAATGGCTAGCATAATTCCTACAATCCAAAAGCGAGATACAATCTTCGATTCATGCAATCCTTTCTTCTGATAATGATGATGCAATGGAGCCATCAAAAACACCCTTCGCCCTTCTCCAAATTTTTTCTTTGTGTATTTGAAATAAGCTACCTGAATCATTACAGACAGATTCTCTACCAGAAAAACTCCACAGAAAACTGGAATTAATAGCTCCTTTCGAATGGCCAATGCAAAAACGGCTATGATGCCACCGAGTGCTAAACTCCCTGTATCGCCCATAAAAACTTGAGCTGGGTAGGAATTGTACCACAAAAAACCAATGCACGCTCCTACAAAGGCGCCAATAAAAATTACCAGTTCACCTGAATTGGGGATGTACATAATATTCAAGTAATCAGAAAAAATGACATTACCAGAAACGTAGGCGAACACTGCCAAGGTGATTCCAATAATGGCGGAAGTTCCCGTGGCCAACCCATCGAGACCATCGGTCATGTTAGCCCCATTAGAAACCGCCGTTACAATTACAATTACTACAGGAATAAAAATGAGCCATGCCCAATCCATAGCATTGTCACAACACCAATCGATTAATGAGCCATAATCAAATTCATTATCCTTCACAAAAGGGATGGTCGTTTTCATCGACTTGGTAGCTTCCCATTCTATGGTTCTAACTCCAGTTTCTTGAACTGTTTCCACCTGAACTTCTTGCGCCACATAAACATCTTCATGAAAATAAAGTATGGAGGCAACAAAAAGACCCACAATCACTTGACCTATAATTTTGAATTTCCCCGCTAAGCCTTCCTTGTTCTTTTTAAATACTTTAATATAGTCGTCGATAAAGCCAATTGTTCCCAACATTACCGTTGAAATGAGCATGAGGATAATGTAGATGTTATCGAGCTTCGCGAATAAAAGGGTAGGAATAAGAATGGAAGCTAAAATCACCAAACCTCCCATGGTTGGCGTTCCCTGCTTTTCTTTCTGACCATCCAAGCCTAAATCTCTAACCGTTTCTCCAACTTGTTTTGCATGCAAATAATTGATAATTCGTTTACCGAAAACCATTGAAATTAAAAGCGATACAATTACAGATGCTGCAGTTCTAAAGGTGATGTATTGAAACACCCCAGCGCCCGGAAAATCTAATTGGTTTAAGTATTCAAATAAGTAGTATAACATGCCTATTTAGTTTGGTTTTCTTTTAATGCTTCGGTTAAAATTTCTAGGTCATCAAAATGGAATCGTTCTCCATTAATCTCTTGGTAATTCTCGTGACCCTTTCCTGCAACTAGCAAAATATCATTTGCTTGAGCTAAGGAACTAGCCGTTCGTATCGCTTCTTTTCTATTGGTAATGGCCAGCACCTTACGCTTAGAGGCTGCGTCTACTCCGGCTTTCATTTCTTCTATAATTAATTCCGGGTTTTCAGTTCTCGGATTGTCGGAAGTAAGAATAACTCGATCACTTAACTTGCAAGCGATGGCAGCCATTAGTGGTCGTTTTGTGCGATCTCGATCCCCACCGCAACCAACTATGGTAATTACTTCTACATTGCCAGTTCGAATGTCTTTTATGGTTTTTAATACATTTTCGAGAGCATCCGGACTATGAGCATAATCTACAATGCCGGTTACTCCTCCAATTTTCAAATGCTGAAATCGTCCGGCAACGGCATTTAATGAACTTAGCACAGTTAGAACTTCCATTTTTTCTTGCCCCAATAGCATGGCAATTCCATACACTGTAGTTAAATTATATGCGTTGAAATAACCGATAAATGGACTCCAAAAATCCTGATCGTCAATTTTTAAACTCAAACCATTAAAATTGCTTTCAAGCACTTTCGTCTTAAAATCAGCCTGTGTTTTTAGTGCGTAATAGAATTTATTCGCGGCAGACTCTTGAAGCATTACTACTCCATTTTTATCGTCCTTATTGGATAACGCAAAAGCTCCTTTGGGCAGCAGATTAAAGAATCCTTGCTTTGCCTTAATGTACTCTTTGAATGTTTTGTGAAAATCTAGGTGCTCATGCGTAATGTTGGTAAAACCGCCACCTGCGAATGTAATTCCTGCAACCCTGTGTTGTACCACGGC
The DNA here is from genome assembly GCA_905479325.1 of uncultured Flavobacteriales bacterium. Classification (GTDB taxonomy): domain Bacteria; phylum Bacteroidota; class Bacteroidia; order Flavobacteriales_E; family Vicingaceae; genus NORP294. The sequence continues at coordinate 17,410 of CAJQLW010000057.1, read as the reverse complement.
ATGAGAACTAACTTCCATAAAGCAATACTCACAACCTTCCAAAGTCATTTTTACCAAAAGCTCGTTAAGTTGAATCGCGTCAGGAGTTGTGTGTGTAGATTTTACTTCTTCTACGCCAATTTTATTCACTACAGTTGAAATCAGCCCAACGTGATGACCCAACTTGGTAAACAATTGATGCAAAAGAGTAACAGTTGTCGTTTTACCGTTTGTACCAGTTACGCCAACTAGTTTAAGCTTAGAAGATGGATTATCGTAAAAATTAGATGCCATCACTCCTAGCGCCTCAGCGCTATCAACCACTTTTATGTAAGTAACACTTTCGACAAATTGAGCTGGTAGTTTTTCGCATACTATCGCAATTGCCCCGTCAGCAATGGTCTTATCTATAAAACTGTGCCCATCTACTTGAGTGCCTACTTGAGCTGTGTAACAAAAACCATTAGTCACTTTTCTTGAATCAAAAGCAATTCCTGAAACCTCAACAGATGTATCACCAACTACTTCTAAAATAGAAACACCGTATAATATGTCTTTTAACTTCTTCATAACAAAATGAATATTACTTGTGATTTGCTTGACGCAGAATTGATTTGAAGTGCGGATTGAAAATTTGCTTTCATTTCTTTTTCCTTGATAAAAAAGAAAGAAAAAATCAAGGCTTCGATTAAAAGCTCGACCTGCCCTTTAAAAATTCTAAGTTCGAATGAGTGATTTTCAAGCGAAGCTCTCAACTTCTCAATCTCCCTAAGAATTTTTCTCGACCATTCCCAACTTTTTCTCAAGGCCAATCCCTCAAGGTCAATTCGCAATTGAAATCCTACACTGCTATTTGTCATATTCAAACTCACGATAACTCGATTTGTATTTGTTGCCCTTTTTGAATTCTTTCGCCCGCCGTAAGAGATTGGTATTTCACCATTCCTGCACCACTTACCTTTACCCTCAACCCTTGATTTTCTAGTAAGTAAATAGCATCTCTTAGTCCCATTCCCACTACATTAGGCACCAAATTGTCTCTCACCACCCTTGGCGCTAGTTGAACACCCTTTGCCTGAGTTGAAGTAACCACCCAGTTCTCGTCTCCGGCAGCAGACTTAACTGACACACCTAAATGCCCAAATACTTTTTCAATATTGCCTTTGTAGCCATGTTTTGAATATGGAATTGCTGAATTTGCATAGAATTTTTGCTGTTTTAACTCCTCGTGCATTTCCAAACTATTGGCATACACTTTATCGGCCACTTCTTTAAAAATTGGACCTGCCACCAAGTTTCCGTAATACACATTTTTGCTTGGGGCATTTATAACTACAATACAAGAATACTGCGGATTATCAGCCGGGAAATAACCAACAAAAGATGCTTGATGACTTACCTTTAACCCCTTATAAGCATTTACTCCTCCTCTATTATTGGCAATTTGAGCGGTTCCAGTTTTTCCGGCAATTTTGTAATCGGCATTTTTTAAATTCGATGCTGTTCCATTTGAAACTACACCTTCCAACGCAAGCTTCACTTTATCTATGGTTTCTTTTGAACAGATTCTAGGATTCAGTACTTCCGTCTCAATTTCTTGAACAACCTTTCTTCCCTTGGTTATTTTCTCTACAAATTTTGGCTTCACCATTCTACCATCATTAGCAACAGCATTATAAAAGGTCAAAATTTGAAGTGGCGTCATTTGCAGCTCGTACCCATGCGCCATCCAGGCCAGTGAAATTCCCGACCACGTATCTTCAGAAGCATTTTTAATGTATGGCTTACCCTCGCCCTCTATCTCAATTCCCAACTGATCTCGAAGGTTCATTTTTGCTAAGTGATCAATGAATTTTTGAGGATTTTCGCTGTAGCTCTTTGTAATAATTTCAGCCATACCTATGTTGGAAGAAACTTCTAATATTCGCTGAACCGTTATTTTGCCCCAACCGCCTTTGTCGTAATTTGAGTCAAACATGGTACGATCATAATATTGCTTTGAACCATCACCGCAATCAATAATATCACCCATATCTACATAACCATCTTCAAGGGCAGCAATTAAAGCGGGCAACTTAAAAGTCGAGCCAGGCTCTGTACTTTCGCCTATTGCATAATTATAACCCTCATAATAAGAGCCACTTGAAGTGCGCTTTAAGTTTGCAATTGCCTTTATCGCTCCCGTAGCAACTTCCATCAACACTACCGTTCCATGATCCGCTTGATGAATTTCCAGCTGCTTCATCAATGCATTTTCAGCAACATCTTGAAGGTTAATATCTATCGTAGTGTATATATCTTTCCCGTCTTCCGGCTCAATCTCGTCAGCATCTCCAACCGGCATCCATACTCCACCAGAAATTTTTTGCATTAAACGCTTTCCATCAATTCCACTTAGGGCCGAACTATATGCACCTTCCAGCCCTACGGGGCTAATATCTTCTCGCTCATAACCAATAGTTCTTGCGGCAAGTATTTGAAATGGAATCGCTCTTTTATTTTGCTGAATGGTAATAAAACCACCCTTATACTTCCCCCTTCTAAAAAGAGGAAACTCTTTCATTTTCTTTAACTCATTGTACTTTATATTTCTACGAATTAAATGATAACGCGAGCCTTTTTCTCGAGCGCTAATCAACTCCTTTCGGTAAGAAGCTGGTGACCGATCTTTAAATAAGTCGCTTAAACACCAAGCAAGAGTATCTACCTTATCGGCGAACAACACATCAGAAATCGCATCGGCATTGGGATCAAATCGAACTTCATAAATAGGAATTGACGTAGCTAGCAAACTCCCGTCTGAAGAGTAAATGTTCCCACGAACTGCTTTAATACTTTTATCTTTTAAGGTTCTACTCTGCACCTTCTTCTTCAACTCTCCTCCCTGTACCAACTGAATATGTAACGCCTTACCAACAATGGCAAGCCCAAAAAGACATACCGCGAAATACACGATATAGATCCGCCAAGCGATGTCTTTTTTAATTTCAGTCATTTATTATTTCGTTTTTCTCTTCCTGCGTAAGCACTATTTTTTTGGGTGGAGAAGTCAATTCCTTTAAAACCATGCCTGCTGTAGCTTCAGCCACCTCTGACTGTTTGCTGATAATCATCAAGTCCGATTTTGTGGTAATGTATTCGGAGCGTAATTCTTTTAATGAATTGTTGGTTTTATGCAGATTAATCACCACTTTCTGAGTTCGGTAGCCATTTGCGATGTAGCAAATCCCCAAAAAGGTCAAAAAGAAAATGAAAGGCAAGGCTCCCACTACGTTCTCTTTCGACAAGAAACTTCCGGTCAAAAGCGACTTGAATCCAGTAGCCGCAACTTTTCCTTCCTGATTCTCATCAGCCGTCTCTTCCTCCTTCTTTTTATATTTATTAAACTTCACCTTAGTTCAACTTTACTTTTTCTGCAATTCTCAATTTTGCGCTTCTCGACCTGTTGTTGTCTTTTATTTCTTCAGCACCTGGCACTATTGGTTTTCTATTCACCGGCTCCATAGGGCGAATTAGATTTCCGAAAAAATCCTTTTCCACCTTTCCCTGAACATTTCCTGTTTTAAAGAAATTCTTCACCAAGCGATCTTCTAAAGAGTGATACGTAATCACCGACATTCGACCTCCGTCCTTCAACACCTCAACCGTTTGCTCCAACAAATCCTGAATCACCTTCAACTCTTCATTCACCTCAATTCTCAAGGCCTGAAAAACCTGCGCTAAAAACTTATGCTGTATCTTTTCAGGCGTTATGTCTTTTAAAATTTCTTTCAACCCTTCTACTGTCGTGATTTTCTTTTCCGCTCTTGCCTCTTCAATTTTTTGCACGATTTGCTTGGCATTTCGCAACTCTCCGTATTCCTTAAAAATGAACTCCAACTGCTCGGCAGAATATAAATTAATCACTGTGGCAGCGGTCATTTTACGTTTCTGATCCATGCGCATATCCAAAGGCCCTTCAAAGCGAAATGAAAACCCTCGTTTGGGCACATCGAATTGATGAAAAGAAACTCCCAGATCTGCCAATACTCCGTCAACAGGAATCGCATTGTACATTCGAAGGAAGTTCTTTAGAAAGGAAAAATTTTGAGGAATCAATGAAAATCGACTATCATCCAATCGGTTATTCTCCGCATCAGGATCTTGGTCAAAAGCAAACAGCTTTCCTTTTTCGGAAAGCCGTTTGAGTATTTCTTTGGAGTGGCCGCCACCGCCGAAGGTTACATCTACGTAGCAACCGTCAGCTAAAATGGACAACCCATCCACACTCTCATTCAGCAATGCTGGCTTATGATATTCCATCTCCACCTCCATTCTGATTATTTTGGCCACCCATTACTTCTTCAGCCAAGTTTGCAAAATCTTCTGGCTCATCTGCAAGCAAGCCATCGTAAGTGTCTTTGTCCCAAATTTCAATTCGATCAGAATACGCAAAAAGCACTAGCTCCTTATCAAAAGCTCCGTACTCTTGAAGCCTTTTTGGCAACAATATCCGCCCTGTGTTATCTAAACTTAACTCTGTAGCCCCTCTGTAGAAATACCGAATAAAGTCTCTGTTTTTCTTCACGTATTGGTTCAACTGATTTACCTCAGCGGAAATTCGCTCCCAATCATTTTTAGGGTACAACACCAAGCATTTTTCGAACCCACGATTTACAACAAACGACTCATTGGCCTCAGGACTCAATTGCTTTCGCAAACCGGCAGGCACCATCAGGCGACCTTTCGCATCCAGTTTACAATCGAATTCTCCTATAAAGTTTGTCATAACCTCTTTAACAGTGGGATTTTTGGTGTTAATTGGGTAAAATTAGAAATAATTTTCCCACATCTTACCACTTTCTACCACTTTGTTGATAACTTCTAACTTTTAGGCATCGGTTTTATTGTATTTCAGTTTCTAATAAACTCTTTTTTAACGGGATAAATTTGGTGGGAGAATAAACTGCGAGAAGCCCGAAGCAGCTATTTTGGGAAATAAATTCTACTTGTAATTTACAAATCACAGCCACAAAAAGAAGTTCTTCGGCCAGCTAAGTACTCTGCCTCTTAAACTTTTCATTTTAGCCAAAAGCTCTAATTGCAATGGCACATTTCAACATACGGCCATTCAAAACAATTTTACCACCCTGCTTTTAACAGCTAGATATTGTTAATTTTGGTTGTTATGAGTCATGAAAGTTTTATAAAGAAAGAAGGCAAATTCGAATACCTTGAAAAAGGTGAAGGTCACGTTCTACTTGTACTACACGGTTTGTTTGGTGCACTGAGTAATTTTGCAGACGTAATTGATGGTTTCTCGAAAAACTATAGAGTTCTTGTGCCAATTATGCCTTTATATACCAACCCATTACTTAAAACTTCGGTTGGTGGAATGGCAACTTACATTAAAGACTTTATGAAATTTAAAGAGCTTGAAAATGTAACCCTATTGGGCAATTCTTTAGGAGGTCATGTGGCGCTAGTTTGCGCACTAGACGTTCCGGAAAAAGTTCACTCGTTGGTGTTAACCGGAAGTTCTGGTTTATACGAAAATGCCTTTGGAGGCTCCTTTCCAAGAAGAGAGGACAAAGAATATTTAAGACAAAAAATTGCAGTTACGTTTTACGATCCTTCAGTTGCAACTGACGAATTGGTAGATGAAGTTTTTAAAATAGTGAATGACCGATCTAAGTTGGTGCGAATTTTAGCCATGGCTAAATCGGCGATACGACACAACATGGCAAACGATTTAGATAAATTTAAAATGCCAACCTGTTTGATTTGGGGAAAGAACGATAGTATTACCCCACCTGAAGTTGCAGAAGAGTTTCACAAACATTTGGAAGATTCAGAATTACACTGGATTGATAAATGTGGCCACGCAGCTATGATGGAGCACCCTGAAGAATTCAACCGAATTTTGAACGAGTGGTTGAGCAGGAAAGTGAATTAATAATGCTGAATGTTAAATGTTAAATAGCAAAACATACTTTTAACTCATTTAGAGATAGCAACGAAATAAAAAATTACAACAATCAGCCAAATCAATTCTTCCAAACATTGATTCATTTACACATTGATTCACTTATTCATTGATTCATTTATTCACTTATTGACCCATTTACACATTAGAATATGGTAATCCATTCAGCAGAATTTTTAATAAGCAATACTGACATTGCGAAGTGCCCTGCACCCGACAAGCCGGAGTATGCTTTTATTGGTCGCTCGAATGTGGGTAAATCATCGCTAATCAACATGGTTTGCGAACGAACCAAATTGGCTAAAACTTCACAAACACCCGGAAAAACTCAATTGATCAATCACTTTGCCATCAACGATGATATTTACTTTGTTGATTTACCGGGATTTGGTTTTGCAAAAAGCTCAAAGCAAAGCAGAAATGTATGGAGCAAGTTCACTCATCAATTTTTAAAAACAAGAGAGAATTTACTTTGCACCTTCGTTTTGATCGATAGCAGGTTGAAACCTCAAAAAATTGACATGGAGTTTATGGAATGGATGGGCTTAAACCAATTACCCTTTATCATCATTTTTACTAAAATTGATAAGCTCTCAAGTTCAGTGCTCAACAAAAACATTACTCATTACAAGAAAGAACTCTTGAAAAAGTGGGAAGAATTACCTCCCTCCATTTTAACCTCTTCTACCACAAAGTTTGGTAAAGATGAATTTTGGAAGTTTGTGGAAGAGACAAATAAGAGTTTTGTTTAGATAAAACAAATTCACAATTCGCTATTTCCTAAATATCATCCATCCAGAATACAAATTTTAATTTTAGTGAACATTGCGAGTCATCCAAATTAATTTCAAACCAATCACATCCACTTCGCATTAGAGCTCTCAATTTTATACAACAAATAATTGTACAACTCAGCTGCAACATCAGCATCCAACTGCCACATGCGCAAACTACCTGCTGCCGTATAAAAATCTATATGGGCAGTATTTCTTCTTTTCTGAAACACATTCTGCTTTATTGCTACGCTTTGCAATTTATAGAACTTCAATATTTCCGTTTTAGGGAAAATCCAACCTTTTTGCAATTGCATCACTTCCGAATTTAACGCCAACCGCATGTTGGCTGCATATTTCAAACAAAATGGAAGGCTAACTACAAACACCAAAATAGCGAGAAATAGAAAATTGATATTCAACAAACTAAGAACACCTATAAAAATTGAGGGAAGCACAGAAAAGAAAAGCACCATTTGAATTTTTAAGTAAGGATTCGCCTTAAATGTTAGCAAAGAGGATTGTCCTAATTCTGGGAAGAAATTTCGCACAACAGCATCTAATTGAGCTTGCTTGCAGCCAGGAATCATTAACGATTGCTTGTCACTCGAAGCGATGCTGCTCGCTTGCTTCACCACCAATGTTTTAATACCTAAGAGCTTTCTGAGCGGATTGCTTGAATACTTCAGATATTGAATTTTTGAGATTGGTATCTGGTACTCTACTCGTTTTAATAAACCTGAAACATTAACTACTTCTTTTAAGCCTAGAAAAAATTGAAGTCGATGGTACTTTAAAAAAGACATTACCACTGATAGCACTATCGAAATAACCAACAGACTAAGTAACAACAAAGGCAACACCATTAGCCATTTAGCTAATACAAACTCCTCACCTTCTGTTACATAATCCTGAAAAAGTGTAAAAAAGAAATCTTGACTTTGCCAATAATACCCATTGATTAGTGCAAACAACGCTAAACTAGTTTTCAAGTGGTTTTCTGTTAACCCAACTTTTAACACATCAATAGCTTTGAGCGAAATAATAGGCTCCTTTAACGGTTCTGAACGGCCTTTAACGTTTTGTTCACCTTCCTGAATCTGACCTTCATCTGTTCTAAGGTTTTTCTTCTCAATTAAGTATTCTTGAATCGACCGTGCAAACGTATCGGGCAAGGCAACTATTTCTAATTCCTTAGTGCCAGAACCTGCCGTGTCGATTTTCAAACCAACTACTTTTAATGCTCTCTGAACAACGTTTTGATCAATGTGTACCGATTGAATTCGTTCAAATGGCACTGCAATTTTCTCTCTATTGAACAGTCCTTTTTCAATGATAAACTCACCTTCTTCAATGTAAAAAACAAACCTTTTGTACACCAATATGGAATAAATCAGTGTCAATAGCACAACAACAACGATGGCAATCCATAGGAATAGCATCCTTGTATTCATACTGAATTGAACCACAAAAAAGTAAAAAATGAAGTTAACCGCCTTTCGAAGGTTTTTAAAAAAAATGACAATTACACCAACCGGCGATTGCCTTTGCGGTTTATCTAAATCAAGCATAGGTACTACTCAATTTTGAAATGTGGTCCTTTAAACGATGTGCATCTTCAACTTTTAACCCGGGAATCGAAATATCGCTACTTGATCCTCCTGCTGTATACACTTTCACTTCGCCTAAATCAAACAATCGAGCCAACGGACTTTGGTATACTTCTATGTGCTGAACTCTGTTAAAAGGCACACTCGTCATTGCGAAAAAAAACAAGCCCGACTTGAACGATATATCATTTTGTCGCAAAACATATCCTTTTACGGCAAATCCTTTATTCTCGAGTAAATAAACTAGCGAAAAAATTACAGCAACAACACTAATGGGTTGCCACCAGTCGAGGTTGGAAATGATGCCGAAAATAACGGATATTGAGCCAACTATTAAAAATAGAATGCTCACAAATAATATTCGAAGCCATAAATAATCTTTCTCTAATTTATGAAAATCAGAATGTTCTAATTGAGGAAGCGAAGCCATTTCAATGACTGAATTCTCAAATTTGATGTGTGAATTGCTTTCCATTTATGTCAATTTGTTATTTTCTTTATGCCTTGTTGAGTCCCGCTTTGTTTTCTTATCTAAATTCTTTTTCAAGGCTGATTGTAAATCAACTCCAGTTTGGTTCGCCAAGCAAATAACAACAAAAAGCACATCTGCTAGTTCATCGCCAAGGTCTTTATCCTTATCGCTTTCCTTTTCTGATTGCTCTCCATATCTTCGAGCGATAATTCGAGCAACTTCTCCAACCTCCTCTGTAAGTTGTGCCATGTTTGTGAGCTCATTAAAGTACCTAACTCCAAACTCTTTAATCCAATCGTCTACTGCTTTTTGCGCTTGCTCTAAGGTCATTTTATTCTTTGTTTTTTGAATCTATACTTATGGTCACTGGCCCATCGTTTAGTAAGCTTACTTTCATATCAGCCCCAAACTTTCCACACTCAATTGGCTTACCGAGTTCCTTTGCAATTGACACCTTGAACCCTTCGTACATTTTTTCTGCAAAGTCTTGTTTCGCTGCCTTTATAAAAGAAGGGCGGTTTCCCTTTTTTGTTGATGCATGCAAAGTAAATTGAGAAACTACTAATACTCCTCCTTGAACATCTTTTACCGATAAATTCATATTCCCATTTTCATCTCCAAAAATTCGCATGTTACAAATTTTTCTGCATAGCCAATCAATATCTTCTTGCGTATCGACTTCTTCTACTCCTACCAATAACAATAAACCTTGACCAATTTCGCCAACTATGGCATTGTTAACCTCAACTCTTGCTTCAGAAACTCTTTGTAAAATAACTCTCATGGCTAATTAAATATCTTGCTCTTTTTCTCCCGCAGATTCCGCTGATTTTCGCAGATTATTTTGTCTTTTTATTTCAATTTTTAACCTCACATCTATCTTGGTAATTCTCAACCTAGAAAAATTAGATATCCGCTTCCAATTCAGTCGCCGAGAGAATCGGTACTCCAAATTTTACTGAGGCGATAGGTTTTGACTTTAATCTCTCATCTTTTATCTTTTATCTCAGAGGGACGCCGCTCCGTGGCTAACCTCTAACTCCCTTTGCTCTGTGATGTTCTCTTTCGTCGTCATGATAAATGGAAAGGTAGTTTTCGTAGCGTTCAGTTGCAATTTCGCCTGCCTCTACCGCTTCTTTTATTGCACATTTCGGCTCATTTATGTGAACACAATTGTTGAACTTACAGTGCTCCATTCTACTCCTCATTTCAGGAAAATAATGCGACAAAACTTCATTGTCTAAATCAACTGTTCCAAAACCCTTTATCCCGGGTGTGTCAATAATTTTTCCACCAAAGGGCAATTCGAATAATTCGGCAAAAGTGGTTGTATGTCTCCCAGTTTTATGGTAGTCAGAAATTTCTGATGTTTTCAATTTAAAATTTTCATCTAAGGCATTTACCAACGTACTTTTCCCAACACCTGAATGACCCGAAAAAATGGATGTTTTCCCAACCATTCTTTCTTTCAGCGTTTCTATTCCTTGTTTGTTTTCTGCAGAAACCTCCAGCTGTTCGTAACCTGCAAGTTCATAAATCGCTTGCCATTTCTTAAGCTCTTCTTTCTGCTGATCTGTTTGGTACAAATCTATTTTATTGTACACCAATACGGTTGGAATTCGATACGCCTCTGCTCCAGCCAAAAACCGATCTACAAACCCCAGTGTTGTTGGCGGGCTATCAATAGTGATTACCAAAAATAGCAAATCAACGTTTGCAGCTATAATTTGAATTTGCTTTGAAAGGTTAATGGAGCGGCGAACAATGTAATTTTTTCGATCTTCGATGGTGTGAATTACTCCTTCATCTCCTTCCATGTGAAATCGAATAAAATCTCCAACAGCAACAGGGTTGGTACTTTTCAATCCTTTTAAGCGAAACTTCCCTTTTAAACGGGCGCTAATTCGCTGTCCGTCTTCCTTTTCTATATCATACCAACTGCCGGTAGACTTTACAACTAAACCTCTAATTTCTTCCATATTTCAGCCCTTAAATTTAGTAAATTCGTGCTGCATTATAAGAAGAGAAAGAAGATGTCTATTGTTGTTAAAAATGTAACAAAACTATACGGGGAGCAAAAAGCGCTTGATAATGTTAGTTTCACTGTAAACCCTGGAGAAATTGTTGGATTTTTAGGCCCCAACGGAGCAGGAAAGTCTACGATGATGAAAATTATAACAGGCTTTATTCCCTCTAATCAGGGGGAAACCCACGTTTGCAACCTAAACGTTGAACGTGTTCCGCTGCAAACCAAGAAAAAAATTGGATACCTCGCAGAGCAAAACCCGTTGTACTACGACATGTATATGCGAGAGTATTTGAGTTTCATTGCAGGTATTTTTAAATTAAAAAACACTGCACAACGAATAGATCAATTAATTGAAATGGTTGGCTTAACGGTGGAGCAAAACAAAAAAATAGGTCAACTTTCAAAAGGGTACAAACAAAGGGTAGGTTTGGCGCAAGCGCTTATTCACGACCCTGAGGTACTTATTTTGGACGAACCAACTACAGGTCTAGACCCAAATCAGCTAGAAGAAATTAGAGGCCTAATCAAAGAAATTGGAGCTCAAAAAACCGTGATGCTTTCTACACACATTATGCAGGAAGTTGAAGCCATTTGCGACCGAGTAATTATCATTAACAAAGGAAAAATTGTAGCGAATGAAAAAGCTGAAAATTTAAGCTCGTTACTGGGGAGTAAAAATGTAATTCAAATTGAGTTTGAGAAGGCAATTGATGAAAAAGAATTGCAAAAACTTACCGGTGTTAAATCTGTTGAGCATAAGGGTAAAAACACCTATTTCGTGCACAGTGGAGAAAAAATGGACATTAGAAACGATCTTTTTCAATTTGCCATTGCGCAAGGAACCACAGTGTTAACCTTAAAAAAAGAAGAACTTAAACTCGAAGATATTTTCAAACAATTAACAACATAAGAAGCGACAAATTGTTAAACAAAAAAGTTTTTCAATTCGTACTTTAGCGAACCAAAATTTAAAAGAAGAATATGTCATATTTATTTACCTCAGAGTCTGTTTCAGAAGGACACCCAGATAAGGTAGCCGATCAGATTTCTGACGCATTAATCGATAACTTTTTAGCCTTTGATAAAGATTCTAAAGTAGCATGTGAAACTCTTGTAACTACAGGACAAGTTGTTTTAGCAGGAGAAGTAAAATCAAAAGCTTATTTAGACGTTCAAGTAATTGCCCGTGACGTAATTAATAAAATTGGTTACAACAAAGGAGAATACATGTTTGATGGCAATAGCTGTGGTGTATTTTCTGCCATTCATGAGCAATCGCCAGATATTAACCAGGGTGTTGAAAGAGCGAATAAAGAAGATCAAGGTGCGGGTGACCAAGGTATGATGTTTGGCTATGCGTCTAACGAAACGGCTTCATACATGCCACTCCCGTTAGAAATTTCTCACATGTTATTGAAGGAATTAGCTGAATTGAGAAGAGAAAATAATGAGATTACTTATTTGAGACCTGATTCTAAGTCTCAAGTAACAATTGAATATGACGACAACAACAAGCCAATTCGAATTGATGCTATCGTAATTTCTACTCAACATGATGATTTTGATTCTGAAGCTAACATGTTGGCTAAGATTAAAAAAGACATGATTGAGATTTTAATTCCAAGAGTTAAAGCTTTATTACCTGCTTCTATTCAAGAATTATTTGATGATCAAATTACATATCACATTAACCCAACAGGAATTTTCGTAATTGGCGGTCCTCACGGAGATACTGGTTTAACAGGAAGAAAAATTATTGTTGATACTTACGGCGGTAAAGGTGCTCACGGTGGTGGTGCATTTTCTGGAAAAGATCCAAGTAAAGTTGACCGTTCTGCAGCTTACGCAACAAGACACATTGCTAAAAACATTGTTGCTGCAGGTTTGGCTGACGAAGCTTTGGTTCAAGTAGCATATGCGATTGGCGTTGCAAAACCAATGGGACTTTACGTAAATACTTACGGAACTTCAAAAGTTGAAATGTCTGACGGAGAAATGGCAAAGAAATTGGCTGAGATTTTCGACATGAGACCTTACGCTATTGAAGAGAGATTCGCTCTAAGAACTCCTATTTACTCTGAAACTGCAGCTTACGGACACATGGGAAGAACTTGTGAAGAAGTAGAAAAGACCTTTACATCACCAAATGGCGAAACAGTAAGCATGACGGTTAAGTTATTCCCTTGGGAAGAATTGAACTATGTAGATAAAGTAAAAATCGCTTTCGGATTGTAAGAAAGCAAATTATTAGGCATTAAAAAGCCCTTGTCCACTTCGACTCCGCTAGCTATCGGAGCTCAGTGTGACAAGGGCTTTTTCGTTTAAATCAGTTGTTATTTGTTAGCAAAAGAACCGAATCGACCCGAAGCATTATCTTTTTTAATAATAAGATACTTCGGCTACACTTCGTTGCGCTCAGTATAAGTTCGAGAACGTAATTCAAAGAATTACTATCTCACTTACTTCTCTCTAAAAAATAATTGCATTGGCACACCGGTAAAATCGAAATGCTCTCTTAGTCTATTTTCAATATAGCGCTTGTAAGGTTCCTTAATGTATTTCGGATGGTTGCAATAAAAAGCGAAAGTTGGTTTATGCGTCGGTAGCATAGTGACGTACTTTACTTTTACAAACTTTCCTTTTACCGAAGGTGGTGGATTATTCTCAAAAATTGGCAACATTACATCGTTCAATTTAGAGGTAGAAATTTTCTTAATCCTGTTCTGGTAAACCTTTACCGCCATTTCCAATACATCGTGAATACGCTGCTTGTCTTTTACCGAGGTAAAAATAATCGGCACATCTGTAAACGGTTGAATTTTCTCAATGATTCTACCTTTAAAGTCCTTCATAGTATTTGATCCTTTGTCTTCAATCAAATCCCACTTATTTACCATAATCACAATCCCCTTCTTATTCTTAATGGCCAAGCTGTAAATGTTCATATCCTGAGACATCATACCCTCGTGCGCTTCTATCAACAAAACACATACGTCTGCATTTTCAATTGCGCGAATGGAACGCATTACCGAGTAAAACTCAATATCTTCTTCAACTTTGCTCTTCTTTCGAAGACCTGCCGTATCTGTTAATATAAAATCAAACCCATAAGAGTTATACCTTGTACCAACTGCATCTCTAGTAGTTCCTGCTATCGGCGTTACGATATTACGCTCCTGCCCAATTAAGGTATTTATAAAGGAAGATTTCCCAACATTAGGTCTTCCAACAATAGCAATACGAGGTATGTCAATCTCTTCAGCCTCTTCTACCTCATCAAATAAAGAAATTACTTCGTCTAATAAATCTCCGGTGCCACTGCCATTGATACTCGATATGTTGAATACCTCGCCCAAACCAAAATTGTAAAACTCTGCTGCATCGGCAATTCTTGCATGGTTATCTACCTTGTTTGCCACTACAAGTACTTTCTTATTTGATTTCCGAAGTAAGTTGGCTACAGCATTGTCTAAATCGGTTATGCCTACCGTAGCGTCAACCACAAATAAAACAACATTGGCTTCATCCAAAGCAATAATAACTTGTTTGCGAATTTCACCTTCAAACTCATCTTCAGAGCCCCGAACGTACCCACCTGTATCAATTACTGAGAATTCGTGCTTTCCCCAAGTGGTGATTCCGTACTGACGGTCTCTTGTAACCCCGCTAGCCTCATCAACAATCGCCTTTCTACTTTCCGTTAATCGGTTAAATAAAGTTGATTTCCCTACATTAGGTCTTCCAACTATTGCTACTATATTTCTCATAATTCTCTATAAATAACCGAATCGTTTTAACTGCTTATCATCGTTTCTCCAGTCTTTATTCACTTTCACAAACAATTCTAAAAATATTTTTTTATCGAAAAACTCTTCTAAATCCTTTCTAGCATCAGTTCCTACACGCTTAATTTTATCTCCCCTCTTGCCAATAATAATTACTTTCTGGCTTTCTCTACTCACATGAATTACAGCTCTAATTCTTATAATTGATGCTTCCTCTTTAAATTCCTCCACTTCAATCTCTACAGAATAAGGGACTTCTTGCTTATAATTCAGCAACACCTTTTCTCGAATCTTCTCTTCCACAATAAAACGCTCCGTTATATCGGTATAATTTTCTTTTGAATAAAATGCCGGACTTTCAGGTAGCAACTGTAAAACTCTATTTTGCAAGAGATCTAGATTGAAGCCATATAGTGCTGAAATTGGAAATACCTCTGCTTTAGGAAATTTCTCTGACCACAGTTGAACTGCCGCCTCCAAAGCTTCTTGGTCTGTTTGATCTACTTTGTTAATCAACAACAAAATGGGTGTATCAATTTCCGCTAATCGTAGCTCTAATTTTTCGTTCTTTAAATCTTTTTGTCCAAACTCTACCATCAATACCAACACATCAGCATCTTCAAGGCTTGTATAAACAAACTTCATCATGCCTTCTTGCAGCTTGTATGCAGGGTCTACGATTCCAGGTGTATCAGAATATACAATTTGATAATTCTCATCATTCACAATCCCTAAAATTCGATGTCTAGTGGTTTGAGCTTTAGGTGTAATGATTGACAGCTTCTCTCCCACCAATTGATTCATCAATGTTGACTTACCAACATTTGGGTGACCAATTATATTAACGAAACCTGCTTTGTGTGCCATGGGGTGGAATTAAAGTGCAAAGAAACACATTCTGAAAAAAGTATGAATCAAAAAAAGCCTCAGAAGTTTCTGAGGCTTTAGTAGCGGGAGCCAGACTCGAACTGACGATCTTCGGGTTATGAGCCCGACGAGATACCACTTCTCCATCCCGCAATATATCTTAGGTATGTATTATCTATATTGGGAGGCCAAAAATAGGAGTTTTTATCGATTTGACAATGCAAATAGCAACTTTTTTAAAACTTATTTATATTCCGCAGTTTTCAGCGATTAATTGAAATGAAATAAATTAATTTAGTCAGTTGAAATGAAAATTTTACAAAACGTAGGCGAGTATTTTATTTTAATGGGGAGAACCTTTTCTCAACCCACTAAAGCTTCTCTTATTCGCAAGCAAATTTTATTTCAAATGAATTCTTTGGGCCTTGGCTCAATGGGAATTATAACCATTATTTCTGCCTTTATGGGCGCTGTAATAACCTTGCAAACTGCTTCCAATATAGACAGTGCTTTAATTCCTGACTATACTGTTGGATTTACAGCAAGACAATCTATGATCTTAGAGTTTTCTACTACTATCATCGCTTTAATACTTGCTGGTAAGGTTGGCTCTAACATTGCTTCAGAAATTGGTATGATGAGGGTTACTGAACAAATCGATGCCCTGGAAATAATGGGCGTAAATTCTGCTTCCTACCTGATTGTTCCTAAAATAATTTCCGCAGTGCTTATCAATCCATTCTTAGCCATTTGGAGTATGTTTATTGGTATTTCAGGCGGTTATTTGGTGGCAGAATTTTCAGGCGTTGTTTCAACAGATGCTTTCATTGAAGGAGTGCAACTTGACTTTAAAATGTTTTCCATTTATTACGCATTAATTAAAACGGCGGTATTTGCGTTCATCATCACTTCCATTCCTGCTTACTACGGCTACAGTGTTAAAGGCGGAGCCTTAGAAGTAGGAGTTGCCAGTACAAGAGGAGTTGTCACTTCTAGCATCGTAATTTTAATTGCCAACTACGTTATAACTCAACTACTGCTGATTTGATTGAACTGAAGAATATACAAAAGTCTTTTAACGGAAAGCAAATATTACACGGAATTGACGTGCAATATGAAAAGGGGAAGACCAATCTGATCATTGGCGCTTCAGGTTCCGGAAAGTCGGTTCTTACCAAATGTACCGTCGGGTTAATTGAGCCTGATCAAGGCCATGTCTATTTCGATGGTCAAGATTTTACTAGCATGAAGTTGGACGATAAAAAAGAAATCCGAAAGAAAATTGGGATGCTTTTTCAAGGAAGTGCTTTGTTCGACTCTTTAACCGTAGAGGAGAACATCAAATTCCCGCTTCGAATGCATGCTAGCATGACTGAAAAAGAAATGGAAGAGAGGGTTAACTTTTGCCTTGGAAGAGTTGACATGAGCGGTATCAATGATCGTTTCCCAGCGGAAATAAGCGGTGGAATGCAAAAAAGAGTTGGTATTGCACGAGCCATTTCTTTAAATCCAAGTTATTTGTTTTGCGATGAGCCCAACTCTGGTCTCGACCCGAGTACTTCAATCTTAATCGACAACTTGATTAAAGAATTAACGGAAGAGTTTCAAATCACTACAATTGTAGTTACTCATGATATGAACTCCGTAATGGAAATAGGAGACCATGTTATCTTTATTCATAAAGGACACAAGCATTGGGAAGGTACCAAAGACACGATTCTAAAAACAACCAATAAGGAACTTTCGGATTTGGTTTTTGCTTCAGACTTGATGAAGAAGGTGCGAAGCCTCGGTTAATGAATAGCTAACCTTCTTATAAAACCAATTAAAGAATTCATTCGTTAGCACGGACTTGCAGTCCGTGGATTACCAACAATTGCAGTTGTACTAAAACAGGGTTTAGAGTTGCGTTTAACTTTATACTTGGTTG
>CAJQLW010000056.1 GCA_905479325.1 uncultured Flavobacteriales bacterium | reverse complement strand
TCTTCTACTTCATACATTAAAACTCCTCCCGCATTATGTCTTGGAGTTAATGGCTTTTGATTGTTGATGTTGTTGTAATTCAACTGTGCATCAATAAAAGCGTATTGCAGAAACAGCTTAAAATCTTCATAACCAAACTTGATATTGGTTTCAAATCCTCTGCTATCAATCGTTCCATCCGCATTAACGAATAAGTTCGTTACACCGTTATTTTGCAAAACAATGGGTTGGTCAAGCTGAGTGTAAAAGAACAATTGATTGATTGAAAATGATACCTTCTCAGCGATGATGGTTTTATAATTCACATCAAAGTTTCCACCGATGGAAGTTTCTACCTCTGTAGTTGATTGATTAATTGGCTGAATATTTCTGAAAGTAAGTCGTTCAGCATCTTCCGTAAAAATAGTCGGGAGTTTGTAGCCATAACCACCGCCAATTCTTCCTGAAAGCTTTCTACTCGCGTTGTAAAGCAATGAAACTTTAGGCAAAACGAAAGTTCCGTAATCAAAATTATAGTCTGTTCTTAAACCTGTTTCAATTGAAACTTTCTCACTTGCATTCCAAGTATTCTGAACAAATCCACCAACAGTCGTGAAATTATAATCTCTTGAAAGAGAATCTACAGCACTTGGTTCGTTGAAGTTATCCGTAAACAAGTTAGCTCCGAAAATCCAATCCATTTTATTGCTATTTAGCGAATAAGATGCTTCGGTAAAACTTCCCAATTGCTTTCCTTGAAACTCAAAGTTTGGTATCTCAATGTTTCTATCGAAGTAGTTGAAACTATTCTTGAAAGTGAATTGCTTGTTGTCGTCAAACTTCTTCTCAAACTGCAATTGAGTAGAATAACGATTAGATAGGTTTTGTTCTGAAAAAGTATGGGTGCTATCCGCTTCGTTATCAATTACCTTTAAATCTCCACCCAATCTATCTTCCCATGTTCCGTTCACTCCAAACCATAAGGTGGTTTTATCATCAATGTAATAGAATAGTTTTGGATTAATGCTCAATCCTCTGACTTTTGGAATATCAGAAAAGTCATCGTTGTTAGGGTCGTAGGCTGTTTGTCGGTTTGCCGAGGCATAGAAAGTGTATCCTAATTTTTCATTTCGCTTAGAAGCGAAGGCATTCAAGGTAGTTCCCAAAGCAGAAGTTTGGTTTAACATCAAACTTAGTTCGGGTTCATCTTTATCAGGTCTTTTGGTAACAAGATTTACCAAGCCTGCGATTGCTCCACCGCCATAAAGCGTAGAAGCACTTCCTTTAATTACTTCTACTTGTTTTAAATCTAGGGGAGGAACTTGCATAACACTTAAACCACCTGAAAACCCGCTAAACAATGGAAATCCATCTCTTAAAAGTTGAGTGTAACGCCCATCCAATCCTTGTATTCTTAAACTTTGATTTGCTGAATTGGCAGAAGTCTGTTGTATTTGTATTCCCGTACTTTCTCTCAATATCATGGCGATATTGGTAGAGTTCATAATTGCTTTTTCGCCTAATTCTTCGGCTGCAATTACTTCTGTTCGGGTAGGAATTTCATCAATGGTTCTGCTGCTTCTTGTAGCAGAAACTACGACCTCTTCAAGCTCTTCGCCCGGAGATAGAAATACTGTAATGGTATCGTTGGAGCTTACATTGATAGTTTTTGACTTGGCTTCGTAACCAATGAATGAAAAGACAATCACTTGATCTCCTGTAGGGAAATTCTTGATCTTCAATAATCCATCAATGTTGGCTGTAGCACCGATGGTAGTGCCTTTAATTACTGCTGTGGCACCAATTAAGGGTTCTTTTGTTGTTTCGTCTTTTATGATGGCATTGAATGAGTTTTGAGCCATTGCCACATTGCCTAAAAGAAGAAACAGATATAATAGTTGTTTCATCTTAGAAAATAAGAGTTAATAGTGTTGTGAATGAGAGTTCTAATTCACAGGTATTTTGAGAAAAGAAAAGGGCAATTAGGCTTCTGGAGGTCGCCACAAACCAAAAGACGATATAGAAATAAACGTTTTGGCTTTATTGAGGTGTTCTATGGTTGAATAGTCATCACTAAAATCATTGTTCGACTCCATCAACACAATGTTGGTTTGGCAGCAATTGCAAACACAAAAAGGGGAGCAGTTGTCAGCATCAGAATGGTCATCGTGATCATCTTGTGAATGAAAATGAGATTCCACCTCAGTCAGCTCTCCACAAGCGGAATCACAAGGCATGGTAGTTAAAATAGTAACCAAAACGGCTAATAGGATAGAAGCAATTTTCATTGGCGACAAAGATATAGTTTTAAACTTATTTTTCATGAGCGTTCCGATTAAAAAGGTCTTTATTAGCTATCTATCTTTTGATTTCTAATGTTTCAAGGATCGTTTGAATATCTTCTTCAATTGGCAAGGGTTTTAAAGGTGGAATGTCTGCACCACCTGTATTTCCAACAGGAATAGTTCCTACAAATGATTTCACACCACCAACTAACAATCGTGGAATTTGCCCCAAAATCTCTTTACCGCTTTTTATTTGAATACCGAAAAGCAGCATTTTCCAATGAACGCATGAATGTTCGTAAGGATAAGCCTGTCCAATAACATGAGCACGTTCTAAATGCTGCCAAGCTTTAGGCAAATTATTGATTGCTAATTCTTCTTGGTAGGCTTTGAGTTCTTTGCTAAAAAAGGGTTTTAGCCTTTTGGGAATAAGTGTATTCATATGTATTATTTACTTCAAAGTTTACACTTAAAGCAATGCAACACAATTGCAATTAATCGGCACAGTTAGCACAAATGCCTTTATACACCATGTTTACCGATTTGGCTTTAAAAGAGGAAGGAATGTTTAATGCAGGAATACCTGTATTGGTCAGGCAAAAGGTTTCTTCGCAATTTTCGCAATGAAAATGAACGTGCTGGTCTTCTGGTTCACATTCACAATTCTCTTCACACAAAGCATATTTAACGGCTCTACTGCCATCGTCAATACTGTGAATCAACTTCTTTTGCTCGAATGTCTTTAAGGTTCTGTAAAGAGTTACTTTGTCTACCTTTTCAAAAGTGTTTTCTAACTCACTCAAACTAACAGCCGATTTACTTTCCACCAATTGCTTTAGCACCAACAAACGCATACTTGTTGGCTTTATATTTTTGGTATTGAGTTTATTTTCGAGTTGATTCATTTTGAAGGCTAGTTTAACAGCAACTACTTCCACAATTTCCATTTTCCTGTATAGGAGGACATGGAACTGTTCCATAAGAGCAATAGACACAACAATCGTTATTTATAGGCTTCAAAACTTCTTTACAATTTTCACAGTCATAAAAGTATTGACAAGCGTCAGTTGGCATTTCTTCTTCTTTTTGATGTCCACATTTTGGGCAGGTTATCGTTGATTTTAATTCTATTGTCTTTTCCATTATTTGCTGATTTTATGATCCAATACCTTGTAGCCTGTTTTTTCTTCCAACTTCATTTTTAGCTCACTAATGGAGACTTTAGAGGTATCTACTTGAATAACTGCATTTCCATCTTTGTAAGATGCTTTTGCTTCAGTAACTCCATTCATGGGTAATAAAGCTTTTTGTACATGACCTTCACAGCCTGAACAAGTCATTCCCTTAATATCAAAGGTGCATTGAACTGTTTTTGTGCTATCGGAGTCATTTTGTTCTACAGTTACAGGAGGATGGAAATTATTAGAATAATAGGGAAAAGAAAACATCAAAATCGAAAGAACAGTAACCATCCACAAAAATCCTTTAGAATTTAAGAAGCTTTTCTTTTCAGGAAATTCACAATTGCAATCATCAACTACCACAGGTTTATAAGCCTGATAAAAAGCCAAACTCAATGCAATAACTGAGAGTCCAATAAGAAAAGGTCTTGCAGGCTCAATCCATGCAAAGGCAGAAGCTGTTCCTGCAACGCCACCGATAATAGCTATTAATGGAGCTATGCAGCAGAGTGAAGAAGCTATGGCTGCTAATAAACCTGCACCGATATAGGTAGTTTTCATGCTGTTTCTAATATTTGATTTTTACCGATTTTTTTAAAGAAACTGTCGAATAGAGCTTTATACTGTGAGTTTAAAGAATAATAGATGGTTTGTGCCACCCTTTGATTTTGTATTAGCCTTCCATCTTTTAATTTTCTCAAATGCTGCGATACGGCAGGGGGCGACATAAACAGAATATCGCTCAAATCACACACACAAAGTTTTTCCTGATGAAATAGCAGGTACAGTATTTTAAGTCTTACTTCATTGCCAGCCAAGCTCAATGCACTTGAAAGTAGTTCAATAGATCCTCCTACTTTTTCTATTTCTTTTTTACACTTTTCTATCTGCTTTTCGTCGGCATAAACTCTGATACAGGTCGTTTCTTTCATAACGTAAAGTTATACTAATTTTCGTATTTAAGCAAATACTTAAATAATCGTTTCAAAAAGGCTAATGGCTTTTATATCATCCTTCAAAAAAGTTCGAACTTTTGACTGCCACCCCGACCAAGAAAAGCCTTCCATCGAAAGATGGAAGGCTTTTTTGTTTTCAACGAGTTGAAGTTTACTTCAAAACGAAGTTGAAAACAAAAAAGCCTGATTCGATGAAATCGAATAAAGGCTTTTCTTGTGGCAACCCCATTCAGGATGGCCGCAGTGCAGCGGAGGCAATCTGCCACCCACGTAATTTATGCTTTTCTGTCATTGCCAAGAATGAAGTGTCAATAAAAAAAAGCCTCATTTCACGAAGCGAAAAGGCTTCGAATGTCATAAAACTTTTTATTCAGGATCACCGACTAAAAGCAAGCCCATCCTGCCACACTGAAACCGAGTGTTTCAAGAAAAAAGCTTTTGTCTCTAGAAGTTCGAAATGATCTGTTTCTCCTTAGACTGTTCATCTATTTAAAATAGTGCCTATCTGTTTCTATTTGAGTGGTTTTCTTTTCAGTTGAACTGAAAGTTGATGAATCGACATAAATCTTAACGACGGTCTGCCAAAACTAGCGTTTATGTCAAACTGTGTTCTTGATTTGCAAGGCATATAACTTTTCTATCAAAATGTTGTAGTTTTGAATCAAATACACATAGCTCCCTTCATACATGAAATTATTTTTAGCAGTAACCGCATTTATTTTTGCCTTCAACTTTTCGGCACTAAGCCAAGAGAAAACCTTTACTTTCAAAGCTCAGGTGTTTTATAAAAACAAAACACTTAAGGGTGCTACAATTGAGGTTCTTGAAATGGGAGATTTGGTGTTTGAAACAACCACTAACGGAAGTGGAAAATTTCAATTTGAGTTGGAGGCTGAAAAAGAATACATTGTTGAGGTTTCAATGGAAAATATGCGTTTAAAAGCGATTTGGATCAATACTAAGCGAACTCAAGATGTGAAAACTAAAATTCCAACATTTGCATTTTATGTGCATTTGGAAGATGAGGAGATTACACCTTATGATGAACTTTCTGAAATTCCGGTTACGCTGATTAAGTATCAACCCAAAAAAGTAGAGTTCTATATGGACAAATCATATGCAGATGCTGTAAAAAACAAAAAAAAAGAAGATCAAAGAGAATGATATTCTTCAGAGGCGTTAATGAATCCTTTATGATTTCATTATAAAAATGTTTCATAAAAGAAGTTAACAGTTAGAATGCTTTAGAAATTGCAGCTTTTCTTTGTATCTTAATAACATGATTATTGCCAATCAACACTAACTAGAATTACTGATGCGGGAAAGTATGCGTGTACTATTGCTGGTGCTTGCCATTTCATGGTCTGCATGTGTTGCAGGGCAGGATGGTGTTGTAAAAATTAACGGCTATTTAATAGATGAGCAAAAAGGCAATAGGTTAAGTGATATTTTAGTGGTAAACGAAACTAGTGGCGCTTTTGTGTATGGTGATCAGGAGGGCAATTATACAATTGAAGCGAAGAAAAAAGATAGATTGGTTTTTTCGGCTTTAGGTTATTCCTCGGTTAACTTTTCTCTTCGAGATTCTATCGACAAACTCGTTTATTTGGTGATTCCTAGGTTGAATAAATATACCGTTTTAATCAAAGAGGTGAGTGTTGAAGCCAAAAGAGAAATAACAGCTATTACTGTAGAGTTGTCAAACCTAACTCGAGGGTATTATCATTATCAGCAATACGATGCGTCACAATCTACGCACATCGCAAGTCCAATTACCTCCATTTACAATAAGCGTAGCAGAAGAGAAGAAAGTAAGCGAAAAGTGGAACATTTAAAGTATTTGGCTAGAAAAAAGATTTTATTGCTGGAATTGATCCGCAGAAGTAAATTAAGTCAAACTGAATTATTAAGTGAAGAGGAGCAATGCGCTTTCATTGATGAGCTGCTGAAGTATGACTTTCGGTTGGTTTTCTCTAATGAATACGAACTTCTAGTCTACATTAACAATGAATGTAAAAAGTGGATGGGAGAAGGCGATGAGTTCAATGTCAGGAGTCGATCGAAGTAGGCTTAGTTCAAGTAAAAAGCCCGCTGCCACTCTGAGAGTAATGCAACGGGCTCCAACCAAACCAATTTTTGAATATTTTTTACATTAACAAGACAACTATTAAAGCCTATTGTTTTAATGGTTTGTAATTTTTTTTAAAATTTATTGTTCTTCGTCAATTAACCATAGCGCTTCTTCTAATTCACCTTTGGTTTTATTGTCGTTTTTTTCAGTAGCGAGTTTTATTCCGGTCTTATACACTTGAATTGCTTTGTCGAATTTACTTTTGTTCTCGTACAGTGCTCCCAATTTATAGTAAGCTCCTAAATAGTCCGGATCTGTTTTGATTAACCCTTCTATAATTGAAATAGCTTCTTTTTCCTGCCCAATTTTTTCATGCTCCAGTGCCAAAGCATAAGTCAAAAAGCTATCTTGCTTATCAGTTTTAAGCATCTTTTTTATTTCGTCTATTCGGCTCATGGTTTTTCGATTATACTGCGAATATACAGACTAATTTTATTTATTTCCGAAGGAGAAAACCATTGAATTTTGTCATTTCGCTTAAACCAAGTGAGTTGCCTTTTCGCGTATCTGCGGCTATTGGTTTTTATTTTTTCAATGCATAGCTCTAGTGTGTAATTACCATCCAAATATTCAAATACTTCTTTGTAACCTACCGTTTTTAAGGCGTTCATATTTCTGAAAGGTAAAACCTCCTCCACTTCTTCTATCAAACCGTCGGCAATCATTAAATCCACTCGTTGATTGATCCGTTCATACAGCTGAAATCGAGGTAACTCTAATCCTATTTGTATAATGTTAAAGTCTCTTTCTTTTTCAATTCCTCGTTTAATCTCGGCATTCGTCTTTCCGGTTATTAAACATATTTCAATCGCCCTTAAAAGCCTTTTACTGTTTTGTATGTCAATTGTTTGGAAGGCTTTAGGGTCAAGCTCAAGTAATTTGTTTTGTAGGTACGATATTCCTTTTAATGCAAATGCGTTATTCAGTTCGTCCCTCAACTCTTGGTTTGCGGTAGGTATTTCATTGTCAAAACCTTTTATTACAGCATCAACATACATTCCAGAACCTCCACACATAATCGCAATGTCATGGTGTTCAAAGTAAGTTGATAAGAACGAAACGACATCTTCTTCAAATTTACTAGCGTTGTAATCTTGAGAAATTGATAGGTTATTGATGAAATGGTGAGGAACTTGGGTTAACTCTTCTTTGGTTGGTTTGGCAGTTCCAACAGATATTTCTTTGTAAAACTGTCTAGAGTCTGATGATATTATTTCAGCATTAAACGCTTGAGCGATTTTAATTGCTGTTGAGGTTTTGCCCACTGCAGTTGGGCCAACAATTGAAATTAGCGTTTTCTGTTTCACGAGTTATTGATATTCCTCGTAATCATCAAGTGACTCCATATTGTCCATGTCAAAAGGATCTTTGAAAATGTCTTCATCGTCGTCGTAAAATTCGTCACCCATCATGGCATTTAGTAAAATACTTTGAGCATCGTCACCATTCAAATTTCGTTCTTCCTCTTTTGGTGAATCTCCAAAACGCTTTAGCAATTTGGGTTCTTTTACATCTGAATCATTATTCTCTACTTCAATTACTTCCAAATAAAATTTCCATTCATTGAGGTAATCATAAATATATGTTAGCTGGTCGCCAACGGTTTTAAATACATCGCCAACTGCAATTTTTTCAATAGTCGGGTTGCCGCTATTCATTACGTCTTCTAATGGGTATTCCACATCATTATCCCAACCTTCCTCTTCTTTTACAAAAGATGCTAGCTCGTTACTGCTAAAGTTGAACGATTTTTTTATGAGTTGATGTACTTGTAATAAGGTATGGTTTTCTTGAACCAAAATATCACGATACACAGTGGTATGGCTTTCCAATAAAACCTTGATTAAAAACTCTTTCATATTACGCTAATTTTAATCCCATTTTAATTCCAAGTTGATGCATAAACACTCTAGCTTCCGCTTCATTGTTCTGTATTTCACCCTCTAGCATTGCCTCTTTTATCGCATTTTTAATTTGTCCCACTTCTTTCGAAGGTCCTATTCCAAAGGTTGCCATAATATCCTCTCCTGAAATAGGAGGTTGCCAGTTTCTTAAGTGGTCTTTTTCTTCAACTTCTTTTAATTTTTCCTCAACTAAGATAAAATTCTTTTTATATCGGGTGAGTTTTTTCTCGTTCTTCGTGGTAACGTCAGCCGAGCAAAGTATCATCAAGTCGTCTACATCTTCTCCTGCTTCTAACAAAAGTCTTCTCACAGCTGAGTCGGTAACTGTTTCTTTTACAAGAGCAATAGGCCTTAAGTGTAAACGAACTAGTTTTTGAACATACTTCATTTTTGCGTCGAGCGGAAGCTTTAACTTTTTGAATATTTCAGGAACCATTCTAGCGCCTTTATCTTCGTGTCCATGAAATGTCCAACCGTGATTTGGGTCGAACCTTTTTGTTGGAGGTTTTGCAATATCGTGTAGAATTGCAGCCCACCTTAACCATAAATCATTTGTGTTAGGACAAATGTTGTCTAATACTTGCAAGGTGTGGTAAAAATTATCTTTATGGCCAAGGCCCTTTCTAATTTCTACGCCATGTAACTTCACCATTTCCGGGAAAAAGTGATGAAGCAGTCCGGTGTCAAAAAGGTGTTTAAAACCTATTGAAGGAACAGGAGAAAGAATTATTTTATTCAATTCATCGGTAATTCGCTCTTGCGAAATAATGTCAATTCGTTCTTTTTCAGAATGTAAAGCCTTGTATGTAGTTGCCTCTATTTCGAAATTCAGTTGTGTCGCAAATCGAATTGCCCTCATCATTCTTAAAGGGTCATCTGAAAAAGTAATGGTGGGTTCTAGTGGTGTTCGAATAATTTTATTCTCACAATCGCTCAATCCGTTAAAAGGATCAACCAATTCACCAAATCGCTCAGAATTCAGGCAAATAGCCATGGCATTGATGCTAAAGTCTCTTCGGTTTTGGTCGTCTTCTAAGGTGCCGTTTTCAACAATAGGCTTTCTACTGTTTCTATCGTATGATTCTTTTCTTGCTCCAACAAATTCTATTTCCCAGCCTTGGTAATTGATCATGGCTGTTCCGAAATTCTTAAAAACCGAAACTTTTTTAATTGATAGGGCTTTTGCCACTGCTTTTGCTAATTCAATTCCACTTCTTACGCAGACTATATCAATGTCTTTACTAGGTCTTTTTAGAATAATATCTCTAACAAAACCTCCAATTACGTAGGTTTCTACTTGCAAATCATCTGCAACTAGACTTAGGGTTTTGAAAATAGGATTTTTGAGAAATTCTTGCAAAAGAAAAATTTTAGCAAAAGTACGAATTGCCCTTAGTTTGCTATAATTTCTACCTCACCATTTAAACGAATTCGAATAATTTTTTGATCGGCTAACTTCTCATTCATTTGGACTTGAAAATCCGAATCGAAGTCAGTAGGGTTTTGAAAGAAATAGCATGCTAGAGGTTTGTTGTTTTTAGTGACCAATTCAAATAGGTCACCTTCGGTTACTTTTTGCAATGCGATATTTGCATCTGCATGTAAAAGAGGCTTGGAAATAAATTGTCCACCATCTAAAATTAAGGTTAGGGGAGTTGTTGCATAATCCATCATATCCCATGCTACTTCTGGAATATCTTTTACACACTGGTTTGCCATTCGGTCAGAAGAAATGATTACAGCTCGATGTTGCACTTTAGAGTTGTTTAATTTTTCTGCCATTGCTTCATTTTTGGAATCGAAAAGTACAAGTGTTTTGTTTGTATACTGAAACGAAACGGTCTTATTCTCTTTTAGTGTTTCTAGTGCTTTTTGAAGCTGCTCTTTCTTCTTCATGAATCAAAATTAAGCAGTAATGAAATAAGGCATGGTTTTGGTTAATTTTATTTTTTAAAAATTACTTTGAATGAAGTTAATACTTTCTTTTTTATTGTTTTTCATCTTATTGACAGCAAGTAGTTCCCTAAAAAGTCAACCAACAACTGATAGTGTTTCAGTTCTGGAACTTGTTGTGATAGATGGCGATACTTTTCCAATGTATACTTTTAAGTCTATTACCGTAAATGGGAGTAAGCGTTTTTCAAAACGAGAGCGACGTAAATATGGCAGATTGAAGCGTTATGTTGTGAAGGTTTTTCCATATGCTGAGTTAGCAGGTCAAATGTTGAATGATTTTGACGACACCTTAAAGACCATGAAAAATGAACGGGAGCGCAAAAAATATTTAGCTCAAGTTGAGGATGAGCTAAAAGCTGAGTTTGAAGGGGAATTAAAAAGTTTGACAATCAAACAGGGAATCTTATTGGTAAAGTTGATTGATCGGCAAACTGGCAATTCTTCTTTTGAGCTTATTAAAACATTAAGAGGATCATTTTCTGCCTTTATATGGCAGTCGCTAGCCCGCCTATTTGGGTCTAACCTTAAGCTTAAATATGATCCCGCTGGGGAAGACTTATTGGTGGAAGAAATCGTATTACAAATGGAAAGCGGGGCAATTCC
Source organism: uncultured Flavobacteriales bacterium (assembly GCA_905479325.1). GTDB lineage: Bacteria > Bacteroidota > Bacteroidia > Flavobacteriales_E > Vicingaceae > NORP294. The sequence goes on along the minus strand of CAJQLW010000056.1, from coordinate 10,749 downwards.
ATATCAAAAGAGGGTGAGAAAGAAAAAAGCGAATTAACGCGTTTTTTCTATGTCCAACCAGTCTGTACTTTTTTGAATTGCTTTAATCACGGCAATGTAAATAGTGAAAACAATAAATAATACATTCCACAAACTCATTGATAAGTCAGGTTCGCCATTTGTAAAATAAAATGCAACTTGATGAAAGAGCATGAAAACAATAAAAAGCGCTGCAATTCCACTTTTTTCTTGTCGAATAATTTTTCTCCAAGCAAAATCTAAGCTTGGTTTCAGGTAATTTGAAAATTTTGGAATAAACGGAGGAACATCTTTTGACCAGTTGGTGTATTCGTCGCCAAATTTTTTAATTAAAAAAGTCTCTTCAGCATACATAATTCGCTCATAATACAACCAAAAGCTTAAAATAAAGAAAATATTAAACCATACATTTTCAGTTAGCAAACCAATCCCTAGCCACATTAAAAAGTTACCTAAGTAAAGCGGATGTCTCAACAAAGAGTACATGCCAGTTTTATTAATTCCATCGGCAATTTGTTTGTGTGTATTTCTTCCTGATGTGTTCGGAAGTACAAATCCTAACGTGTGAATTCTAATGAATAAGCCGGAAAGAGATATGACCAAACAAATAATTTGATAACTATTTCCTTTTAACCCTAAGTAGCCGGAAATACCCATGAAGTTGGCGGAGTAGCACTGATAGGTGTACAATGCGAGTGCAGCTAATAAAATAAAGATTGGAAGGGTACCTCTGTATTTGAATAATTTAACACCTTGTTTTTCGAATTCTTGAAATAATGCCATAGTCGTTTTATGTGAGCCCAAAAATGGGGAAAATTTGCAATATAAAAAAGCGAGCCATTGGGCTCGCTTTTTTACTAAAATTTGATGGTATTAGTGGGCTATTTGAAATTAGCAGCTACAATTAATTCCTTAGTTCCGTGTGTATGGTCATAAAATCCTTCGCCAGATTTAACCCCCATTTTGCCTGCCGTTACCATATTTACTAAAAGCGGACACGGAGCGTATTTTGGATTACCAAACCCATCTTTGAGCACATTTAATATCGATAAACAAACATCTAAGCCAATAAAGTCGGCTAGTTGAAGTGGACCCATTGGATGCGCCATTCCTAATTTCATTACGGTGTCAATTTCTTCTACACCGGCAACACCTTCATAAAGCGAATAAATTGCTTCATTGATCATTGGCATTAAAATTCGGTTGGCTATAAAACCCGGATAGTCGTTCACTTCAACCGGTACCTTGTTTAAGCTTTTTGAAGCTTCCATTATGGTATTGGTGACTTCATCAGAAGTTGCATAACCTCTAATAATTTCAACCAACTTCATTATTGGCACTGGGTTCATAAAATGCATTCCAATTACCTGAGCTGGTCGCTTCGTTACCGAACCAATTTTTGTAATTGAAATAGAGGAAGTATTACTTGCAAGGATAGTATTTGGTGGACAAACTTCATCGAGCGTTTTAAAAATACTAAGCTTAATGTCAATATTTTCTGTAGCTGCTTCTACGACTAAGTCTGCAGTTTTAACACCATCTTCTAACTTTGTATAAGTAGTAAGGTTTGCGAGGGTTTCTACTTTTTGAGCTTCAGTTAAACGTTCTTTCGCAACTAATCTGTCAAGGTTTTTAGTGATGGTATTTACTGCTTTGTCTAGCGAGTCTTGAGAGATATCAATTAACGATACAGTGTATCCAAATTGTGCAAAGGTGTGAGCAATTCCATTTCCCATGGTTCCGGCTCCTATAACAGCTACGTTCTTCATAATAGTAAATTTTTGAGGTGCTAAATTACCCAATGGAGTAGGGTAAACAAAACTTATTTTCCGCTTCCTTTAATTACAATCAGCACTGTGTAAATCAATATTTTAATGTCTACGGAAAGAGACATGTTTTCAATGTAAATGATGTCGTATTTCAGTCGTTCAACCATCTGGTCTACGTTTTCTGCGTATCCGTATTTTACTTGGCCCCAAGATGTAATTCCTGGTCTAACTTTTAGTAGGTGATTGTAATGCGCAGCTTTCTCTACAATTTTATCAATGAAGAATTGTCGTTCAGGACGAGGACCAACCAAAGCCATATCACCAATTAAAACATTGTAAAATTGAGGTATTTCGTCAAGCCTTGTTTTACGCATAAACTTTCCGAAAGGTGTAATTCTTGGATCATTTTCACTCGATAAGGCAGGTCCAAGTTTTTCTGCATCAGTATACATGGAGCGAAACTTGTGAATCATAAATGGTTTGCCGTGTATGCCAATTCGTTCTTGAGAAAATATAATTGGACCTTTTGAGCTTGCTTTTACAAGAATTCCTACTACCAAGTAAAGTGGACTGAAAACGGTGAGCACAAATAAAGAAGCCGTAATATCCATGGCTCTTTTTACCGTTTGTTGCCAGGCAGACATTATTTCTCTGTTGATAATAATTAGCGGAGCTCCAAAAATTGAGCTCATCTTAACTGAACCACTTAAAATATCATACATGTCGGGAATAACCTTAATTATGACATTTAAGCCCTCAAGCTCTCCTATAATATTTTCTAAGCTTTTGTGTTCTGAAGACTCAATTGCAATAATTGCTTCTTCAATTTCATTTTCGAGAATAATCTTTTTTAATTCACTGGAGTTGCCCAAAAAAGGCAGATGGTCTTTTAATAGGTATTCGTCCTTCTTACTCACTCTGGCAAAGCCTATAAATTTGTTTCCAAACGACTTCTTTTCGCCATCCATTTCCAGATAAAGCTTTACCGCTTTTTCATTTGACCCAATCATGATGGTGTTGAATCCTATTTCTCTGTTTTGTATTCTATAGACGGTTCTGCTTGTAAGGATAAAGCGGAAAAGGTAGGTGATTACAAAGTGAAAAAACAAGATGTATAAATACGATAAATAGTAGTCTTTATAGGTGTTTATCTCGTCATCTAAAATGAATACAAAAAACAGTAAAGTGCAGCCCAATATGCTAACCGTAGCAGTTTGACTTAATTCGATGAGCCTCGATTTTCGGTATGGATTTTTGTAAAACCCGGTAGAGGCGTATAATAAAATCCAGCCTGTAGGAATAAACAACAAGCCATATATGAATGATTCATCGATAACTAGGGGCACGTCGTACCCAAATTTTGATGGCTCTAAGTATAATTTCCGGAATCTAAAAAATAATGCCCATGCTATGGCAGCCGCAAAAAAATCGAAGAGAATGTATTTAAGTGCCTGGAGTTTTTTATTCAAAACCGAATCAATTTTACATTATCGATATAGAATTGAGCCGTTTCTCCTTTTTGTTTTGGAAAACCTATGGCCAAGGTATAATTGATTGCTCCTGAAAGAGTAGAGAATACTTCATTTAATTCAATATATACTTTTCCGTAGGTTGCCCTTGGATTGAATGAAACGATACTTTGCTGATTGCCAACAGAAGTGCCATTCACAAAAACCGTAATCGCAAATTGATGAGTTGATTTGTAATCCATCTCCATCCAAACAGCCGAACCTGTTCTTGGGATGTTTGAAAAAGTTGGAGACCAGGCTTCAAAAAAGTCCATGTCTTCTGTCAGATATGCTAAACCTGAGGCTCCTTCATAGGCTTCTGCAGGGTTAGTTATTCGTTGAAAGGTGGTGTCTGATTGAGGGCTGTAATTAAAATTAACTCCGGTTTCAAAATCTTCTCCGGCCCACGGATCGTCAAATATTGCGGTGCTTTGATACTCCACAACAGGCGTTAATTCCATTTGAGTATCAGGAATAAATAAGGTGTCTAGAACAAAGGTGGTGAAGAAAGGATAATCTACCTTTTCGTTCGATTGACCGTTTTTGTAAATAACGCTTCGAATTTTGAGGTTAACATTTCCCGTAGTTTGAATTGGAATTAAAGCTGGGAGCTCGAAAATACCAATCGATTGGTCGTTGATAAAAACATTGATGTCAGTAATTCTATCGGTGCTCGAACCTTGGTCTGGGGCCGATCTTAAAACAACATCATCAATCTTTAAAAAACCCGGTACAATGGCTTTTTGTTTGTCACATGAGAACAATGAAATAATTGCGATGCACACAAGTAGCAGGTACTGGTTCTTCATAGAAGAAGTTAGAGTTTAGTTAACGAAACGGGCGAAATTCCTAAATATTGTTTAGATAAATGAATTTTGTTTATTTATCTCCAATTTTTCTATGATTTGATACGCTACATCTAAGGCTTTATAGCCATCGTGGATACTTACCTGAGGAGTTGTTTTGGTATTAATGGCTTTTGCAAAAGCAGTTAATTCGTCTTTTATGGCATTGTTAGCTTCTACCTCTGGCTTTTCAAAATAAATTAATTTCTGTCCTTTTCCGTCAGGTAAATCTATGGTTACTGAAAGTGGGTCGGGCTCGCCTTCTATGTTTGATAGTCGAACCACTTCACTTTGTTTTTCTAAAAAGTCAACAGATAAATAGGCATCTTTTTGAAAAATTCTAGTTTTTCTCATGTTTTTCAGAGAAATACGGCTTGTTGTTAAATTGGCTACACAACCGTTGTCAAATTCAATTCTTGCATTTGCAATGTCTGGTGTATCGCTTACCACTGCAACACCGCTTGCGCTGATTCGCTTTACGTTACTATTTACAATGCTCAAAATAATGTCTAAATCATGAATCATTAAATCCAACACCACCGAAACGTCAGTACCTCTAGGGTTAAACTGAGCCAAACGATGCGTTTCTATAAACATTGGGTTTTTAATGTATGGTTTAGTAGCAATAAAAGCAGGGTTAAAGCGCTCTACGTGTCCAACTTGAACAGTTACTTCTGCTTCTTCTGAAAGGTTGATTAGCTTGCGCGCCTCTTCAACCGTGTTGGTGATTGGCTTTTCTATGAAAATATGTTTCGTTTGTCGAATGGCTGTAAATGCGCATTCATAATGGGATAAGGTGGGAGTTACAATATCAACTGCATCAACAGCGCTTACTAGCTCTTCAATTGTATCAAAAGCTTTTAAATCGAATTCTTCAGAGACTTTTTGAGCATTCTCTTTATTTGGATCGTAAAATCCTACCAACGCAAAATCTTCATGTTCTAGTAAAATTCGAATGTGAATTTTACCTAAATGACCCGCACCTAAAACTCCTATTTTTAACATAAACTGATTTTTTGCAAAGTACGGGAAACAAGGGTTCGAATTTGAAAAAAATCAATTCGCTTTGTTAACATTTTTTTATTGAAAAAGATGCCCCAGATTATAACAATGCAACGATTAAATCATCTTCTTTTGCCACATGCTTAATGATACTTATAGACATAAGGGAATGCGGCGCAAATTGGTGGAACTTTTGCGCTCTAAAGGAATTACAGATGAGGCTGTTTTAGAGGCGATAGACAAGGTTCCTCGTCATCTTTTTTTAGACAACGCATTCATTAATTTTGCCTATAAAAATCAGGCTTTTCCAATTGGTTCCGATCAAACCATTTCGCATCCGTTCACCGTGGCCTTCCAAACTCAATTGTTAGAACTAAAGAAAGGTGAAAAGGTATTAGAAATAGGAACAGGTTCGGGTTACCAGTGCAGTGTACTGATTGAAATGGGCGTGAAGGTTTTCAGCATCGAAAGGCACCGTTCATTGCATATGAAATCTAAAAAAATTCTCAACGACTTGGGTTATTTCCCGAAGTTGTTTTTTGGCGATGGTTACAAAGGCTTGCCGGGATACGCCCCGTTCGACAAAATAATTATAACTGCAGCGGCGCCTTTTATTCCTCAAGACTTACTGGATCAGTTAAAAATAGGGGGCAGTATGATTATTCCTCTTGGAGAATCTGAGAAGCAAGAAATGCAACGACTTACAAAAAAAGCAGAGACAGAATTTCTTACTGAAACCTACGGAGAATTTAGTTTTGTGCCCATGCTTCAAGATAAATCTTTTAAAAGTTAAACAATAACTGAGGTACTTTTCGGTTCTTTGTTCCAAACTTCAATCTCATGAATACCTTAAAAACTTTCGCACTTCTTTTACTAAGCAGTTTGTTTTCTCTAACGGCACTTTCTCAAAATGAGCAAAATGACTTTTTGCCAAAGGCCGGAGATGTTGGTGTTTCAATTGTGGTTGATGGGTTGATCAATAACATATCACTTTCAACAAATACAAATACCTACGGACAAAACATTCTGTTTGCAAAGTATTATTTGGCAGATGATTTAGCTTTAAGAGCCGGTTTTGGCGTGAATTTAAACAGAGTTGTGAGGGAAAGTGCAGACAGCTCAGGGGCATTATTAATAGAGGTAGATTCATTGAGAAGAAGTTTTAGCATGAACCTCTCAGTAGGAATAGAAAAACATTTAAAGCCCAATAATAGACTAGACCCGTATGTGTTTGGTCAGCTCGATATTTCTTTAATTGGAAAATCGAAAAACGAAATTGAAAATAGAGAGATTTCAACCATCGGAACTAATTCTACGAACAGAGAAATTATACGTGATGGAGGTTTTGCCTTAGGATTAAACTTTGGCGGAGGGTTTAACTATTTCTTGGCGAAGAATTTTAGTGTTGGTTCCGAACTGTATTTGGGCGTTCAATACGTTAGTGTGGGAGGTGGCATTTCAGATAATTCTACCAATACCACCGCAGGCGGGACAACTACCTCAACGTTTGATACAAGAGATGATATTTCTAAGACAACTACCATAAGAGTTGACCCAACAGCACAAATCAATTTTTCTTATTTCTTCTAACAGCCAAGGTAAGCTCCCAACCCGAAAAAAATAAACAACCATATTATTCCTTTAATAAGGAAGAATAAAAAACCGCCCAATCCTAACCTTTTCAACCAAAGCTTACCGTTGGATTGTCGCTTTTCCATCAGGCTTTACGAATCAGTTTTTCAATTTTCCCGGTAGTGTCAATTTCCTGTAAATGCTGAAAAAGCTTAACCGTGGCTAAGGCATCTCCAGATGCTCGGTGACGATTAGGAACTTCAATTTCTAGGTATTTACAAATTTTGCCCAACCCGTGGTGACTTGTTTCGGGAATTAATGTTTTTGCCAATTCGAGGGTACAAAGCCGTTCACTGTGATATTCTACTCCTGCTTTGAATAGTTCATCTTTGATAAAACTGTAGTCTGATTTTACATTGTGAGCAACAAAGCAAGACCCATTTAAAAAGCTTGCAATGTCATCAGCTACATCAGCAAATACTGGAGCAGTTGATACCATTTTGTCGGTGATACCAGTTAAACGTTGAACATAACTTGGAATATGCCTTTCTGGATTAACAAGGGTGTTGTATTCTTTGACAATTTTTTCTCCATCGTAAAGATAAATGGCAACCTCAGTGATTTTTCCAATTTTGGAATTGCCACCAGTAGCCTCAATATCAATGATAGAATAAAATTTACTCATTTCGTGGGCAAAAGTACACAATGCTATAAGGGTTTTTTATTCTTGGTAATTATTAATTGTGAATGGTTGATAGTTTCTTTTACAAAGCCTTTTTGTTTCCAAGTACTCTACTTATTTTTAACCAAAACTTAAATTATGGCAAGTAGAAGACAATTCAAAAAAGTAATAAAAGGCAAAACCAATTTTTTAATTGAAGATGCTTTTATTGAGAGCCTAAATGGCGACCAAAAAGAAGCAGAGAAAATGGATACCATCATTGATGACCTTATTGATAATCGAATTGAAATGTTACACAATGTATGTGTATACCCGAATCGTGAAAGCAAAGCAGTAATTAAGGCACATTTCAATGATATTGCTAAAAATTTGGAAGTAAAAACCGCTGAGTACAAAAAGAAAATTGGCAAGGTAGGTTAGTGCTATGAAAACCTTTTTAGCTCGTCTTGGACCTGGCTTATTGTATGCCGGTGCAGCTGTTGGAGTTTCGCACTTAGTGCAATCTACAAGGGCGGGAGCTAATTACGGATTACTAATGATATTGGTGGTAATAGCTGCCAATATCATTAAGTACCCTTTTTTTAAGGCAGGGCCTTTATATGCGGCTCAAACCGGAAAAAGCTTGTTGGAAGCTTTTCACCAAACCGGTAAGTGGGCGATGGGTTTATTTTATTTGGTCACCATCGGAACCATGTTTGCTGTGCAGGCAGCCGTTACCCTAATTACGGCGAGCGTAATTTCTTCCATTTTTGGATGGAGTTTGCCCCTTTGGCAAATTTCTGGTGTTATTTTAGTTGTTTGCCTGCTTATTTTATTAATTGGCAAGTATCAATGGCTCAATGCCATTATGAAGTCGGTAATTGTTTTACTAACCGTTACTACCTTTATAACGCTTGTTGCTGCGTTTTCAAATCCACCAGAACAAGTTGTAGAAACAATCAGTTTTACTTTTAGCAATCAGCTCGATGTGTTGTTTTTGATTGCTTTGGTTGGCTGGATGCCCGCACCGTTGGATATTGCCATATGGCATTCAGAGTGGACTTTGGCAGAACGGAAGGAGCTGAATGTAAAAAAGTCGATGTTCGATTTTAAAGTTGGTTATTGGGGAACTACATTTTTAGCAGCTGCTTTTGTAGCACTTGGCAGCATAATACTTCGCGGAAGCGGAGAGGAACTTTCGGCGAGCGGTGCTTTGTTTGCAGGACAGGTGATTGGAATGTATACCAAAACATTGGGAGAATGGTCATTTCTATTTGTAGCCATTGCTGCTTTTACAACCATGTTTAGCACTACCTTAACCGTTTTAGATGCATTTCCGAGAGTACTCGAAAAAGCAATTCAGTTGTCTTTTTCCAAGCGCAAGGTAGAAATTAAAAACCTGTACACGTGGATATTAATTGGCGTTATTTTAGGAGCGATGTTCGTTCTAATGTATTTGTTAGACAACATGAAACAGCTGATTGATTTTGCCACAAGCATTTCATTTTTAACGGCTCCTATTTTGGCTTCTTTAATCTTTTGGGTGGTGTATAAAAATAAGGCTACTTACCAGCAATTCTCTTTGGCCAATAAAATTATTGCTGTGCTAGGGATTGCATTTCTTTTCGCATTTAGCGGATATTATTTGGGGTTGAAGTTGGTTTAAATCTAAGTTTGTCATTTTCTGTTTCTGTATTCAATTAAAATTATCCCCTAAAATTTTTCTCAACCATTTCCAGTTCGGTTTACTTTCCACTACATTTGAACCCAATGGAAAATAAAAATCAGGTATGGTATAACTTGGAGCAGAAAATGCTGTTGTTGAGTGGCGCCTTTATTGGCCTAGTTTTTCTCTATTCCGTAGGGTTCATTAACTGGACAATTCCCTGCGCATTTCAGCACTTTTTTTCCATGCAATGTTTGGGTTGTGGAATCACTGAAGCATTGAAATTAGCATTTAACGGTAATTTTCAAGCCTCATTACATTCCAATCCGTTGGTTTTAATTTTATTAAGTTATTTATTTCTGCGAATTGCTTACAAGCTTCGTATACAACTAAAACAATTATGAATACAGTAGAAGATTTAAACAGAACAGGATATCGCTTTGAACCATCGGAGTATTTTAGTGCCGGATGGAAATTGTTATCAAAACATTTTGGACCTTTGGTGGGCATGACGCTGCTCTTTCTAATTATCGGAATTGTAATTAGCTCTATTCCTGTGGTTAGCTCCTTTTCTAACCTAATTAGTTTAATTCTTACTGCTGGTTATTACATCTTTTTGTTCAACAGCAGAACCAATAAAAACGATGCAAAAGACTTTTTTGGCGGCTTTAGGTTTGTTGTAGACATTATATTGCACAGGCTGGTTGTACTGTTGTTTTTGTTGCCTTTTATACTGTTGTTATTCCTAGTTGGGTTTCCATTTTTAGAATTGTTCCAAGTTATTACTCAAGCTATAACTCCTGAAGAGTTTGGTGCAATTATCGCTGCAGAAATTGGAGAAAATTTCGGCGTTTTTTTCCTTTGTGTCTTTTTGGTTGCCTTGGCAGGACTTTACCTAGAGATTTCTTACTTGTTTACGCTGCCGCTGATTGTGACGGGAAAAATGAAATTTTGGGAAGCCATGGAAACGAGCCGTAAAATTGTTGGACAGCGGTTCTTTGGTTTCTTCTTCAGCTTACTGATTTTTGGATTTATCTTAGTTATTGGTGTTGTAGTTACGTGTGGGTTAGGCGTTTTGATAGCTCTCCCAGTATATGCATGTGTAGTATTCTGTGCCTACGAAGCTATTTTTAAACCTCACGATGATTTGGGATTATCGGAGTTGGACGAATTTGGAAATACGCCGTCAGATGTGAACTCCGAATCTGAATTATAGTAAACCTCTAGATTTTACTTTCAGGTAAGTATTAATGCTATTCACTGTCAAATCTTTTGGCAAGGTAGAAATGGTGTAAATACCGGCCAAGTTTAATTCTTGATTGATTTGTTGCTTTTCTTGAAGAAAGCGTTCCGCAATACTTTGATCGAAAAAGTTACGTTCGCCTTTGGTTTTTTTAGTTGCTATTTCTACAACTTCTTCGTTAAGAAAAGAAACAATAACCAGTAAATGCGATTTTGAAATGGCCTTCAAGTATTTCATTTGCCTGTTTAGGCTAACCATAGAATCAAAGTTGGTGTATAAAATAAGCATGCTACGGCCTAGCATTCTTAGTCTTACATTTTTGTAAAGGCGTGCAAAGTCAGTCTCTTTTTGCCGTATTTTTTGGTGGTACAACTCCTGACTAATTTTAGCAACCTGATTACCGATAGATTGAGCTGGAAGCCAAGTTCCAATCACATCTGAGAAGGTAATCAAGCCCACTTTGTC
>CAJQLW010000055.1 GCA_905479325.1 uncultured Flavobacteriales bacterium | reverse complement strand
CATTTGATCTTTTTCTACCTTTCCCAACCCAAAGTATTTTGCATTTTCATTCCCAAAATACAGGCCACTCACAGCAGCAGTTGGCAACATTGCAAAGCTCTCAGTTAATGTAATTCCAATCTTCTCGGCATCTAACAACTTAAAAATAGTAGCTTTCTCAGAGTGGTCAGGACAAGCAGGGTAACCTGCCGCAGGACGAATACCTCTGTATTTTTCTTTAATGAAAGCCTCGTTATCAAATACCTCGTCTTTTGAAAAACCCCAGTGTTCTTTTCTTACCTCATGGTGTAGCTTTTCAGCAAAAGCCTCGGCTAATCGATCTGCCAAAGCCTTTAACATAATGCTATTATAATCATCATGGTCCTTCTCAAAGCGCTTAATGTGCTCTTCAATACCTAGTCCTGCTGTTACCGCAAACGCTCCAATGTAATCATCTTTTCCACTAGACTTAGGAGCAATAAAATCAGATAAGGCAAAGTTGGGAACATTTGCTGCTTTTTTACCTTGTTGCCTCAAGCTATGTAAAGTTTCGAAGGTTTCACCATTCTCTGCAAGCAAATTAATATCGTCACCATTTGCGTTTGCCTTCCAAAATCCAAAAACCCCTTTAGCTTGCAGCCAATGCTCAGCAACTATTTTATCTAACATGTTTTTTGCATCTACAAAGAGCCTTTGCGCTTCCGCACCTACCACTTCATCTTCTAAAATTTGAGGGTATTTACCGGCTAATTCCCACGTTTGAAAAAATGGAGTCCAATCGATGAAAGGTATTAAATCAGCAATAGGATAGTTTTCTAAAACTTTTGTCCCGGTAAAAGAAGGTTTTTGTAAATGAGTAGTATCCCAATCTATTTCAAAAGCGTTTTCTCTGGCCTCTTCGATTGTAATCATTTTTTTATGCCCCTTCTTGGCTTCAAACTGCTCTCTTATTTTAGAATATTCTGACTGTACATCGGAAAAATACTTCGCACTAAGCTCTTTGTCTTTGGTGAGTAAATTACCTGCTACAGGCACAGAGCGAGAAGCATCTAGAACATGAACTACAGGGAAATCATATTGCGGAGCAATTTTCACCGCTGTATGAGCTTTCGAAGTGGTTGCGCCTCCAATTAATAAGGGAACGTTAAATCCTTGCCGCTTCATTTCACTTGCAACGTGCACCATTTCATCCAATGAAGGTGTAATTAGCCCGCTTAAGCCAATCATATCCACATCCATCTCTATGGCCTTTGCTAAAATTTTATCAGCGGGAATCATCACTCCCATATCGATTACTTCATAGTTGTTGCAAGCCAATACAACTCCAACGATATTTTTTCCAATATCGTGAACATCACCTTTTACAGTTGCCAATAAAATTTTACCTGCATTTTTAGCAACATCGCCAGAACGCAGTTTTTCCTCCTCGATATAAGGCAACAAGTGAGCTACAGCCTTCTTCATAACACGAGCACTTTTCACTACTTGTGGCAAAAACATTTTACCTGCACCGAATAAATCGCCCACCACATTCATTCCGTCCATTAAAGGACCCTCAATTACTTCAAGTGGCTTATCGTATTGCAATCTCGCTTCCTCTGTATCTTCTACAATAAACTCTACAATTCCTTTTACCAAAGCATGACTAAGCCGTTCTTGAACTGAACCCGTTCTCCATTCTTCGTTTTTAACTATAACCTTCCCTCCTTCTTTTACACTTTCAGCAAAATCGGTTAGTCGTTCAGTAGCATCATCTCTTCTATTTAAAAGAACATCTTCAACGTGTTCCAACAAATCTTTAGGAATGTCGTCGTATACTTCAATCATACCTGCATTCACAATCCCCATGTCCAGTCCATTTTTAATGGCATGGTATAAAAAGGCTGAGTTTATGGCCTCTCGCACAACGTTATTCCCTCTAAAAGAGAACGAAACGTTTGAAACACCTCCACTAACTAAGGCTCCAGGCAAATTTTCTTTAATCCACTTTGTAGCTTTTATAAAGTCAACTGCATAGTTGTTGTGTTCTTCTAAACCAGTCCCAACTGTTAAAATATTCGGGTCAAAAATGATGTCTTCCGCAGGAAACTTAACTATTTCAGTTAAAATTTTATACGCTCTTTCACAAATCTCTATTCGTCTTTCAAAATTATCTGCTTGCCCTTTTTCATCAAACGCCATTACAATAACGGCGGCTCCATATTTCCGAACAGTATTGGCTTGTTGAATAAAATTTTCTTCGCCTTCTTTTAAACTAATTGAGTTTACAATACACTTGCCTTGAACACACTTAAGACCCGCTTCAATAACTGAAAACTTTGAAGAATCAATCATCACAGGGACTCTAGAAATATCAGGCTCTGAAGCGATCATATTTAAAAATGTTTTCATGGCCTCTTCAGAATCAAGCATTCCTTCGTCCATGTTTACATCAATAATTTGAGCTCCACCTTCCACTTGCTGCAGCGCAACTGTCAGCGCTTCTTCATAATTCTCTTCTTTAATCAGTTTTTTAAATCGCAGAGAACCGGTTACGTTGGTTCTCTCCCCCACATTTACAAAGTTACTTTCCTTAAAAATTGTCAATGGTTCAAGGCCTGAGTAGCGTGGCAATTTTTCAATTGTAGGCTTTTTTCTCGGCTGATACTTCTGAGCAATTTTTGCTATCTCTACAATATGTTCGGGAGTTGTACCGCAACATCCACCAATAATGTTTACAAATCCACTTGAAATAAAATCTTCAATAAAGCCGCCCATTTGTTCAGCAGATTGGTCGTATTCACCAAAAGCATTTGGTAGACCAGCGTTGGGATGAGCAGAAGTAAAAAATTCGGTTTTATTGGCTACCGTTTCTAAGTAAGGCCTAAGTTCTTTTGCACCTAAAGCACAGTTGAACCCAAGCGAAAGTAACGGTAAATGACTTATCGAAATCAAAAAAGCTTCTGCGGTTTGGCCTGACAATGTTCTCCCACTAGCATCAGTAATCGTTCCCGAAACCATAATGGGCAACTCTGTTCCTGTTTGGTCAAAATAATCAGAACAAGCAAAAAGCGCCGCCTTGCAATTCAGCGTATCGAAAACAGTTTCAATTAGCAAAACATCAACGCCACCTTCTACTAAACCTTTTATTTGCAGTAAATACGCTTCTTTCAATTCATCGAACGAAGTATTTCTAAACTCAGGGCGATTCACATCGGGTGAAAGAGAAGCGGTTCTATTGGTTGGCCCTATTGAACCTGCGACATACCTTGGTTTATGAGGCTCCTTTGCTGTAAATTCATCTGCAACTTCCTTTGCAATTTTTGCCGATTCATAATTTAGTTGATATACTGCATCTTCCAATCCATAATCTGCCTGAGCAATAGTGGTTCCGGAAAAGGTATTGGTTTCTACAATATCTGACCCAGCTTCATAATAAAGTGCATGAATCTCTTTAATAATATTTGGCTGCGTTATAGATAACAGATCATTGTTGCCCTTTAAAGGCATATGATGGTTCTTAAATTGTTCTCCACGAAATGCTTCCTCATCCAATTTATGACGTTGAATCATGGTACCCATTGCACCATCTAAAACTAGAATTCTATTTTTTAATACTTTTCTAATATCTTCTTTCATAACTCAATAAAAAAAGCCCTAATCATTCTTAAGTTCAGAATGACTAGGGCTTAAATGTCGTTTGAACTTATCTTTTTCTTCCGATTGTGTCGAAAAAACAGGAATTGGCACCGAGATTAAACCGGTTGCCAAGGCTTCAAAGGGCCTGTCCCTCCACCTTTCTTGATAAATGTATTGTAAGAACGTTTAAGCTTGCGCTTGATTTATTTTTTTTATGTGCTTGTAGGTAAAATAGCCTGCAACAGCCATAATAATATAGGGAATAAACATAATGTATATTATTCCTTCATTAATTCCCTTTCCCTTAGCATCTTCTCCACTTTGCATATTTGACTCTAACACTGCTTTGCACATGGCACATTGAGCCTCTACTTCTGTAGAGAATGCCACAAGAAACAGCACTAGTAAAATCAAATAAACAATCTTTCTTTTCATTTCAGCAAAGGTACACACAGACTGCTTAATAATGAAAGATTTTTATGTCAGTCTTCCCTTGGTTTTGCCCAATCTGAGTTTCGAATAAACACGGTAAACTGCACATAATCTTTGCCCTCTTCATTAAACACCATTTTATCTGTTACCGGCAAAATTTGAATTGTTGTTGCCATTCTGTTAGAACCTTCGTAAGGCGAGTTTGTTCCAGTTAATTGGATTAAAGATTTGCAATTTTCGGGCGTAACCCTCTTAAAATCTTGGATGCCATAAATATAAATAAACAATGGATTATCGGCTGAAATTGGCATCTTACTATACTTCCCCGGTTGTCGCATAAAATCAGGTAAGGCATCACTTGGCATTACCGCATAGCTGTCGTTCAATAAAAAATTTATAGAAAGCATATTCGAAGCAACCGGTAAGCTTGAACCTTTGATTTGAGCAGCGAAAGGTGAAAGGTTATTTAGTTTATATTGAAAAACATGAAACAATCCAAAATAGCCGTATAATTTTTTACCTGTAAGGTTTAAATCATCATAATAATATTGGAAATTTTCGAAAAACACATTGTCACTATTTGTTTTTTCATTCACAAAATCAATGTTAAGAGCCAATCGCAAAAGCTCTTTTGACATTTGTGGAGAAATAAGACTATCGGAAGTTAGTTGTACAGTTGCTGTTTTAATTTGCTCCCAAGTTTTTGACGTTGAATCAAAGCTCACCCCTAATCCAGATAAGTAATGCTTCACCAAAGATTTATCTTGCAACTTATCTACTCCTATAATTTTAAATTTAGAAGAAGAGTCCTGCTCTGTAAAGTAGTTATGGAGTTTTCTATACTTATTGTAATAGCTTTCATTGTCTCGGCCCTGAATTACAGCCCACTTTTTTAAGGCAGAATCCAAATGTTCTTCTTGGCCTGTTTTTAAATATTCATTTAAATAATGTGCTTGAACAAGATCAACCTCTGCAAAGTAAAAGTTAACCTTGTGCTTTTTGTGAAGATAGGTGAAAAGATTATAATCCACTATTTGAGGCTCATGAAACCCGTGAATCTCACCAACTAGAATTAGATCGTTTTCAGAAAAGGAATTATCAAATTTGCTAAAGTCGAATGAATCCCCAATTGCAACCGTATCGCTGTTCTTCTTTAAATAATCTACGAATTTGTTTCCTGTTATGTACTCAACGGCCAAAAATAGACCGTAAGCAATAAAAATTAGTAGAATTATTCCTACAACGATTTTAAAAATCCACTTAATTCCTTTCCAGATAAACCTCATAATGACAATCAATGATTATCAAACGAAGATATCTAAAAAAAGACTAGATACTAGAACTTGATTTAATAATATGGAGAAATCATTAAGTATACTATAACTCCTGTAAAAGTTACATACAGCCAGATTGGCAAGGTAATGCGTGCAATTTTCTTATGCTTGTCAAATTTTTCTGAGAGCGCCCGAGAAAAAGTAACTAAAACCAATGGCACTACAGCCGCTGCCAATACAATATGTGTTAGTAGAATCACTAGATAAATCCCTTTTATAATTCCTTCTCCCCCGTATGGAGTAGATTCTGTTAACGAATGATACGTAACGTAAGAAAGCAAAAAAAGAACTGACAAACCCAATGCAGTTGTCATCAATTTACGATGCAATTCTATGTTTCTATTTTTAATGGCTCTAAGTGCAAAAATCAAAACAAAAAACGTGGAACCATTTAAAAACGCATTTAACATTGGGAGGTAGTACACTTCCTCTCCAACTTCGAAACTTTTTGGCAACAAATATAAAATAGCTACTAATACAGGAACTACCACTGATAAAACTATAATTAGCTTTTTTACGATTGGAGAATTTATGTCAATTGCCATTACTTGTGTTTTAAAGGAGCGTATTCTTCTCGGTACAAAATTTCTATTGCGTCCATGCAATCTTCAACATCTCTGGTACTTGTTCCATCAAAGATTCCTCTTATTCTTCCTAAACGATCGATTAAAAAGAAATTTGTGGAATGTAAAAAACCGCCTTCTGCGTCTAAATCTTTCATCGCATTTGCGAAATAGCCATTTCTAGCTATGCTTGCAATGTCTTCTTTTGGTCCGGTTACAAACTCCCATACTGAATCTATATTATGAACCTTCTTTGAATACTCATATAGAACTTCCACCGTATCGTGTTCAGGGTTTATGGTGTGTGATAATAAACCAAAATCTGGACGGTCGTAGAAGTGTTTTTGCAGTTCTAACATGTGAACCGCCATTTTAGGGCAAATTGTTGGACATGTAGCAAAAAAGAAATCTGCTACATAAATTTTTCCTTCATATTTTTTACTGGTTACCTTTTCACCTAGGTGATTAGTAAACTCAAAGTAAGGAATCGTATGATAGACTGTATCAACTCCGTTTTCAGCTAACTTTTTAGGGCCAAAAATTTGTGGCGACTTAAAGTTATGTGAGCCAGAGTGAAGAATAAAGAAAAAAATTGTTGGTAATAAAAGGATTGCAAATAAAATTGCCCCTTTCTTTATACCTTTATTAGCCATAAACCAGTAGTTACATCAATCCGTGGTGCTCATGAATGTAAATAGCCTCAGTAAGCATCATAACAATTAAATAGACCGCCAACACTAAATATGGTAACGCTACAGCGTAAATAAAGTTCTTGTACTCGTGCTTTAAGTGCATGTAATATGCTACAATATAATAGGCTTTAATTAGAGTAAGAATAATAAATGTCCATTTAACAAACGACCAAGCTAAGCCCATGTCTTGCCAAACTAAACCAAGAGTAACTTCAACTCCCGTGATACCTAAAAGCACCCAAAATATTACCCAGATGGTTTTGCGCATTGCCTTACCTTCCTCTTCAGAGTGATGGTTTACGTATTCTGCTGTTCTATCGAAATCCATAATATGAAATCTAAATCGTTATCAAAAAATTATACTAGGTAGAAGAAGGTAAAAACAAATACCCAAACTAAATCTACAAAATGCCAATATAAACCAACCTTTTCTACCATTTCATAATGACCTCGTTTCTCATACGTACCTTTCAACACGTTTACGAAGATCACAAAATTTAAAACTACTCCACTAAATACGTGAGTTCCGTGAAAGCCTGTTATAAAGAAGAAAAAATCTCCAAATAAAGGCAATCCGTATTCGTTTACTGTTAGGTTCGCACCATAAACTTCTACACCACCTTTCATCATGGCTGTTGCTTCTGCTCCTGAAATCATTACTAGCTCTTTACCAGGCAGGTAAAGCGACTCTTTTGCTGCATCTACCCATTGAACAATTGTTCCATCAACCAATTGGAAAGCTCCCAATTCAGTTCCATGAATAAAGTGATACCATTCCCAAGCTTGAGAACCTACAAATACAAGTCCACCAACGATGGTCCAAGCCATCCATTTAATTACATTTTTCTTATCCATTCTATGCCCGGCTTCAACTGCCAATACCATAGTAACTGAACTCATAATTAATATGAATGTCATTAAGGCAACATACAATAATGGGTGATCTCCGTGCATAAATGGAAAGTGTGTAAACACTCTTTCTGCAACCGGCCAAGATTCAGCGAAACTATGACGCATAAATCCGTAAGAAATTAAAAGTCCTGAAAAGGTAAATGCATCAGAAACTAGGAAAAACCACATCATGATTTTGCCATAACTAACATTAAAGGGTGAGAATCCGCCACCCCAAAGTGTCTTTGAATCAACAGTAGGAGAATGTCCTGCCATAGCGCTATTATTAAATTATCATTCTAAAAAAAACATACAAATAGATCCACATTGCACCCATAAAGTGCCAGTATGCAGAACACACTTGCAAACCTAATAAATTTTCTGAGTTATATCTACCTTTCATTGCATTAAAAATGACGATTCCAAGTGCAATAATTCCACCAGCTAAATGCAGCAAGTGCAAGCCTGCAATGATGTACACAAACGAACCTGAAGGGTTAGATGACGGACCGGTTAAAAATATCTCATTATCTACTAGTTGCCCAAAACCAGCAAACTGTGAGTATACAAACGCTAAACCTGCAGCAAGAGTTAGCCACAAAAACGTTTTTAACAATTGCTGATTATTTTTTTTGGCAGCCATTAACGCTCCAAAGATCAATATGCTGCTAATTACTGCGATAATGGAACTGACCAAGAACATGCTTGGTAATTCATACTGCAACCATTGTCCATCTCCTTTACGCACAATAACCGCACTGGTAAATCCTGCAAAAAGCATTACAATACTAGCCATACCAAACCATAGTAATGGCTTCATGACTTTCTTGCGCTTTTCTTCTTGAAAGTCTTTTTCGCTAAGTGTAAATTGATCTTCCATAAATTTAAATTTTATCTAAATACCATGCCAATAAAACGATTGGCACATATATAAAGGAAGCAAACATCACTTTTGTTGCAGCTTTATCAGATTTATTTTTAAACAACTGTATAGCAGGATAAATCATAATTCCGCCTGCTATTATTATAAATATTAGCGCCACGTTTCCTGTAAATCCAAAAACAACAGGGAGTACACTAACCAAAAGCAGAAATAAAGAATACAGTAAAATCAAAAACGCAGAGGTAAAATCCTTTCCACCTTTTGACGGTAAAAGGTAAAAATCTGCCTTCGCATAATCATCACTAGCTTTCCAAGCAATAGCCCAAAAATGAGGAAATTGCCACATGAATTGAAGTGCAAAAAGCAAGCCTGGCTCTAATCCGAAATGACCTGTACCTGCCACCCAACCCAACATTGGAGGAATAGCACCTGGAAAGGCGCCTACAAAAACCGCCCACGGGGTTTTTTGCTTTAAAGGAGTGTAGACTGCCACATATAAAATCAATGAGATTAATGCAAGAATGCCTGACAGTTGATTCAAGAAGAACCAAAGAATTAAAATTCCGACGGCACCAGAGATACCTGCTACAATAAGAGCCTCATTTTTGGCCATTCTACCGGTTACTAATGGCCGAACTTTTGTACGATCCATTAATTTATCCAACTCTCGCTCTATGATTTGATTGTAACCATTAGACGATCCTGTAACTAGAAAACCACCGATACAAAGCCAAATTAAGTCAACCCATACAATAGTATCTACAGCAATTAAATAACCTAAAATGGCTGAAAACACAACCAAAGAAGCAAGTCTTAGCTTAAAAAAAGCAGCGTAATCTGCTAGTTTACTAGAAATTGTTGTAGGAAAGGAAAGCTGCTTTTCTGTTGTCAAATCCATAAAAGATTTATGCTCTTTTGAAGGGGGCAAAAATACGCAACCTAGTTTTAAAAACACTGAACGCTGCTAATTAAACTATAGATTTGCCATAAATATTTATGAATGTATTTATCGACGAATAGTTGATTTAACGAATTAGTCTATCAAAAATCAAAATACTTATTAAACAAATTTGAATGTAATCGAATCATAAACAAATTACTTGCTAAGCTTTGTGGTGAGCCTGTTTCTTCTCTATTTATATACGTAATAGCAACCGTTGTTGATGTTCTTTTGTGAAGTAAATAACCTACCGTACCTTCTAAATATTGAACATTTACCTGCTGTCCTTGAGTTAATTCATTTTCATAATCAAGCTCCCTGGAAACATTAGTTAATTGAAGGTTTTCGCCATAATTAGTGCCAAAAGTAGATTTTCCTTGTCTGTTTTGGTGGTAATTAATTGCAAAGTTCCATCTGTTAACTTCATAGTTCAACCGAACCAAATACTCATAAAAATTTGCTCCTAAAGGATGCGCTAACGAGAGATTATTGTGAGAGTACGCCTGTGTCGGGTTACTATGCGCATAGGTATATGGGCGAACTAAATTAAATTCTACCCGTGTTTGAAGTCCTTTTATTTTAAACAAATCAAAAGAAGTCCAACCGAATTGAATACCGTATTTATTGGCCCACCAACCAGATCGAATAGAATCATTTGGATTTCTTAATTGAGTAAGATCTGCTCTCAACTCATCTAATAAAAACTCATCAAAAAGCAATTGAGAGTAAAATACTTGATTTTTGGCAATCGTGAGTTTCAGGTTTGCGCCAACAAGCACATTGTCTGACGAACCGATAGAAAATTCAACTGGTCTATAAAAAATAAAAGGATTGGCATAGTTAACATCAAAACCTCGAGTATAATTGCCTTCCTCTGCTCCCCAAATAATCGTTTCAAAAAGGCCTACACTGAGCCATTTTGTTGCTCTCCAATCTAAATAATGAGTTGCAGTATATTTTTTTTCATACAATTCGTTTCTCCCCTCTACCTGAAAAATATTACGATGACTTGTGAAGAGGTTTGTGTATTGAATGTTCCAAAATTTAGTTTGAATTTTCAAATAAGGAGATGAACCAGACACATCCGAAAGCAATAAGGAGCGATATCCGTCGCCTATAAAATTTCTGCCAAACCCTGCTTCAAGTGTAAAAAATTGATTTGCCTTAAAGTGTACAAACCCTGAGAGGTAATTATTACGAATATAATTAGATGATAGACCTTTGGAAATATCCATTCCAGGAACTACTTTGTTCTCCTTAACAAACTGATTTTGATAATCTACAAATTGTTGGCGATTTATTAAATAACTAACCCCTGCATTCCATTTTTTATGTTGAAACCTAAACTCTGAACCAAGTCCCAGCCCTTGAAATAAATCTGGGCTTGACTGATTTGTAATTGAAAAATCAACTAAAGGCCTCATTTTAAATTGAGGCTTTGCCTCATCTTTAAAAATAATTTGATATCCTGCAATTGAATCAGAGTAACTTTCTTTAAATGATGTATGCTGTTGACTATTCTTCCAATATGCTTTCTTGATCTCGTTGTACTGGAATAAATTTCTTTCGTTCACTTGCTGCGCAAAAACAGAAGAACCAATTAACAGCAAAGTATAAACAGCAAGAAACCGCATAATTTAGCTACGTTTTCTCTTTTCTAGGAATTAGAAATAGCGCACCAAGAAAACCTAAGATCATACCCGCCAAAATTAAAAATGTAATGCTCGTGTTCATGAGCGGAACAGATACTGCATAAGTGATTAAAACAGCATTAAATGAATAAATCACTGCAACCGTTTGCGCATGATTAAGGCCAAGCGAAAGTAATCTGTGGTGCAGGTGGTTACTGTCAGCAGTATACGGCGATAATCCTTTAGCAATACGTATAGAAAAAACTCTTAATGTATCAATTAAAGGGTATGAGAGCACAGCCATTGCAAAAATGGGTTTTGAAATGTGTTTCATACTATCGGGCAATGCTGTGAAATCAAATTCAATCACGCGTATTGCAAGGACGCAAATAATGAGCCCTACCGTCAATGAGCCTGAATCTCCCATGAATATATTTGCTGGATAGAAATTAAACCGAAGAAATCCGAGTAAGGCTCCAGCTAACGAAAAAGCAATGATAGCATCAACCATAGAGCCTGCTAATAAAAACCAAACTCCAAATGAGACTGAAGCAATACAACCTACTCCACCAGCCAATCCATCAACTCCATCAATCAAGTTAAACGCATTTATAACAACGACATATGTAAATATTGTCAGTGCAATGCTAGCCCATATGGGAATCTCTCTAATTTCAAATATTCCATATAGACTAGTAATTCTAATATCAGCCATTAATGTCATTATAAATGCAACCAAAAGATGTCCAATTAATTTTTTAACCGCTGCAGTCCCAATAATATCATCTTTAATTCCTATAAAGAACATCACCAAAACACTTGGAATCAAATATTTTACATACCCAATATCTTCTACAGGATAGCAGATCATAAATGAAAATAAAGTGCCTGCAAAAATCATAATTCCGCCCATAGATGGAATACTCTTCTTATGAAGTTTTCTACTCTCGTTTGGTTCATCAAACAAGTTTTTAATTTGTGCTACTCTTATAAATGAGGGCGTTGAAAGCAGCACAATAAAAAAAGAAATCATAATCGCCATTGCTATCTCCATATTGTGAAATTATGATATTTAGTTTTAGTAGTTAGTATAAATGTTTTGCAAATTTGTACTTAATCCAATATAAATAAAGTTTGAGTTTAATAACATTGAACTTCCTCCTTGATATATGTCACCTAAAGGCAGAGGTTCAAATTCTTCAGTTTGTCGAATATTTGCACCTACGTGAAGGGTAAAATTGTAAGAAGGGTTTACAATGAAACTCTGCCGAATATCAAAAAAAGCTACATCTACATTATCGTTTAAAATAAAATTTGCGGTGGTCCGAGTTAGCCATCTATTTTTCTGAAATTGGGCTATCCAAACCACCTCACTTGCCTCATAACTAACCGGATGAGCAAGCGATTCGTTATAATGTGTAAATAAGTCAGCGCCATTTTGATCTGAAATTTTATTGAATTCAGCTTGCAGCAGTAGCGATTTATATGGAAAAACTTTTACCCCAACCTGATAGTTTATTGCCTCTGATTGCAGTGCCAATTGCCCATAAAACTGTATCGTATTTATCAAATTATAGTTTAGATTTAATCCAAGCTTATTGTTGCCTTTGCTGCTTTCAGCTTCTGCAATGGTATTTAAAAATAGTATTGGAAGCCAATAATTAAACCCCACTGAAATGTTCCCTGATGTGTCTAAACTTGGAAACACGGTACTTTCAAAAAGCGCAATACTGAATTTGTTATTTGGGGCGTACTCTAAGTAATGAGTAGCCATTTGCTTTCGTTCAAAAAGCCCTTCTGAAATTGTTGAAGTTGATACAATCCGATTTAAATCTTGATGTAAAGTATATAAGTTTTGATACTGTAACTTACCTCCGAGCCAATTTGTGTTAATTCTCAAAAAAGGAGAATTAAAAGACAAATCTGAAAGTAACAACGAGCGATGACCATTTCCAATAAAATGCTTTCCAGTTCCCGCCTGTATATTTATTCTTTCATTCGGAGATACGCTAATGTAAGTGGAAGCCATTGCAAAGTCAAACCCGATATCTTTAAATGTCTTTGTTCTGCCTTGCCCATATGCTACGCCGCTCAGCCTAATTCTTTCATGTAAATAGAATGGAAGTACCGCTTGGTTTTCTCTGAAAGTGGATTCAATGCCCACTTTTTCTCCAAACTGAAGCCGTGCAACAAAACCTCGTGTATTTTTATACAAGCTCGGCTCAGCTCTCGCGTCGAATTCGTTATCAGCTCCAAACTCAAAGTTGACAATAGGGTCAATGGTCAACTTAAAGCTGCCTGAATCTAACGTAATAAAGTGATCGTGAAACAATCTTTTAGCAACCCAAGACCTTTTAGAATGCCTTATATTTAAAGAAGGTACTTGGTCTTCGTGTTTTGAATCTCGAAGTAAAATTGGCTTAAAACTGCTATGAATAACTTCTTCTGAGGCCAACATAGATCGTTCCAACTGAACATTGAAAGATTGATTGAGCGGAATATTTAAATTCTGTGTAAAACCAAAAAAGGGCATAAAAAGAAATGCCCCTAGAATAATTTGTTGCGCAGTTCTATTAATTGCTTTGAACCAAGTCAAAATTCATTTCTTTTACTTCGTTGTAAACGGATGTAATACCCTGCTTTAGCTCAATTTTATGCTTCCACCCAACCGCATGTAACTTACTTACATCCATTAATTTTCTTGGAGTCCCATCTGGTTTTGTGGCATCGAATTTAAGTTGCCCTTCAAAGCCAACAACCTCTTTTATTGTGTTTGCTAAATCTTTAATCGAAATGTCTTCACCTGTTCCAATGTTGAACCAATCTTCACCGTCATACTCTTGCATTAGCACGTAACATGCCTCAGCTAAATCATCAACATGCAAAAACTCTCTTTTTGGACTTCCCGATCCCCATACTTCTACAGAATCTGAGCCGCTTAGTTTTGCTGTATGAAATTTTCGCAACAACGCGGGCAATACATGAGAATTATTTAAATCGTAGTTATCGTTGGGCCCATATAGGTTGGTAGGCATTGCCGAAATAAAATTACATCTGTATTGCTTTCTATAATTTTCGCACAATTTTATGCCCGCTATTTTTGCAATTGCATATGGCTCATTTGTGTACTCTAAAGTATCAGTAAGCAAGTACTCCTCTTTTAACGGCTGAGGTGCCATTTTCGGATAAATACAGGAAGAACCAAGAAACAACAATTTTTCAACTTGATGGACATAAGCAGCATGAATAATATTTGCTTCAATCATTAGGTTGTCGTACAAAAAATCGGCACGATAAATATTATTGGCTTGTATGCCGCCCACTTTTGCTGCAGCTAAAAAAACGTAGTTTGGTTTTTCTAATTCAAAAAAAGCATTTACCGCATCTTGATTTCTAAGGTCAAGCTCGGAAGATGTTCTATACACTAAGTTAGTGTACCCTTCTTTTTCGAGTTTTCTAACGATAGAAGATCCTACCATTCCTCGATGCCCTGCGATGTATATTTTGTCGTACTTATTCATGAAAATCGTAAACTTTATGCCCGCCTTCCATTAAATATTTATCTCTTTTGAAAAGAGCTAAATCTGACTGAACCATATCCTTTACCAAATCATCAATAGTGTGTGTTGGTGTCCAACCTAATTCCCTCTTTGCTTTTGATGCATCTCCAATAAGCAATTCAACTTCAGTTGGTCTAAAGTATTTAGGATCTACTTTTACAAGAACTTTACCGTTGGCTTTATTTGTTCCAATTTCATTTACTCCTTCACCACTCCACTCAACATCTATTCCTAACTCTTTGAATGACCTCGTTACAAACTCCCTTACAGTGATCATTACTCCTGTTGCTAAAACATAATCATCAGCTTTGTCAACTTGTAGCATCCTCCACATTCCTTCAACATAGTCTTTCGCATGTCCCCAGTCTCTTTGAGCATCTAGATTCCCTAAGTACACTGTATCTTGCATTCCAAGACTAATTCTTGCTGCTGCACGAGTAATTTTTCTGGTTACAAATGTTTCTCCTCTTAACGGACTTTCATGGTTGAATAAAATTCCGTTACATGCAAAAATATCATACGCTTCGCGGTAATTTTTTACAATCCAAAACCCATAAAGTTTTGCAACTCCATAAGGACTTCTTGGATAAAACGGAGTAGTTTCACTTTGAGGAACTTCTTGAACCTTACCATAAAGTTCAGATGTTGAAGCTTGGTAAAATCTTGTCTTTTTTTCTAATCCTAAAATTCGAATTGCCTCCAAAATTCTAAGCGTTCCCATTGCATCTGAGTTTGCCGTGTACTCTGGGGTTTCAAAAGACACCTTAACGTGAGATTGAGCGGCCAAATTGTAAATCTCATCTGGCTGCACTTCTTGAATAATGCGCGTTAAATTTGAGGAATCAGTAAGGTCACCGAAATGCAATTTAAACTTTACTCCATTTTCATGTGGATCTTGGTACAAGTGATCTATTCTATCTGTGTTAAAAAGTGAACTTCTTCTTTTAACCCCATGAACTTCATACCCTTTAGATAAGAGCAGTTCGGCTAAATAAGCTCCATCTTGTCCTGTAATTCCTGTAACTAACGCTATTTTACTCATAATAAATTTTTCCCTCTACAATATTAGTCTTTTTCAAAAAACTATAAACTAAGCTTTTGTAACCAAAAACCATTTATTCAACAAATCAGGTCTGTTGTATTTCATTGATATTTTTGATTCCCATTCAATTACTTTACCACCTGTTGCTTCGACAATGGCTTGACCAGCAGCAGTATCCCACTCCATTGTTGGGGCAAATCGCGGATAATCATCTGCTAGCCCTTCCGCCACCATGCATAACTTTAAGGAACTCCCAACTGAAGTAAGATCAATCTCTCCTTGTTCTACTCTTTTTTCAGCAATAAAATCTTCTGTTTCAGAGGACATATGAGACCGGCTGGCCACCACTGTATAGTTGCGGTTTACTTTTTTAGGAAGTTTATTTTCAGTATCCAAAAGGCTCTCGAAGTCCACATTTTCTATCAAACTATACGCAGCAACCTTATAAGCACCTATTTCTTGTGCTCCAAAATACAATTCATCTTTTACAGGAACATAAATTATTCCCATAATTGCCTGTTGTTTGTGAATTAAAGCTATGTTGACCGTAAACTCGCCATTCCGCTTTACAAACTCTTTCGTACCATCTAAAGGGTCAACCATCCAAAAGTAATCCCAATTTTTCCGCTCTTTAAAAGGGATATCTCTTCCCTCTTCGCTTAATATAGGAAAACCTGTTTTTTGTAGTTCAGCAACAATAGAAAGGTGTGCGTTTTTATCAGCTTCCGTTAATGGCGAATCGTCTTTTTTTTGCTCAACACCAAAGTCGGAATTGTAAACCTTTAAAATTTCTTTCCCTGCTAACAAAGATGCCCTAATACAAAGCTCGAGCAATTCTTTCTTTTTTTCTAAAAGCATAGTTTGAGGGTTAGAATGCAATATTTAATTAACTTAAGCGGTCTCGATTAAATTTAGCATTGATTCAAATATCTTCATGCCGTCAGTGTTTCCCAATATCGGATCAGCTGCTCTTTCAGGGTGTGGCATCATTCCAAATACGTTTCTACCTTCGTTACAAACACCTGCAATATTCTCTAGAGAACCATTTGGATTACTTTCTTCAGAAACATTACCATTTACATCGCAGTATCTGTAGATAACTTGATTGTTGTGAATTATTTTACTCAACATCTCTTCAGGTGCAAAATACCTTCCTTCAGCGTGTGCAATTGGAATTTTTAAGACATCGTCTGTAGATACCCCTTGGTTAATTATAGAAGAGTTATTGTCTGCCTTTAAATAAACATTTTTGCAAGTAAACTTCTGATGATTATTATGCAATAATGTACCTGGCAACAATTTAGATTCACAAAGAATTTGAAATCCGTTGCAAATACCCAAAACATAACCGCCATTAGCCGCATGCTTTTGCACTTCATTCATAATTGGAGAGTAATTGGCTATAGCGCCTGAACGCAAATAATCGCCGAAAGAAAACCCTCCCGGAAGAATCACAAAATCTACTCCTTTCAAGTCTGCATCCTTGTGCCAAAGGCGTTCCACTTTATACCCCATAGTGCTTTCCAACACATAAATCAAATCTTGATCACAGTTGGATCCAGGAAAAGTAATTACTCCAAATTTCATGCTTTATATTTTGTACAAAAATAAAAAAATCAAACCACAGGCTTGCGCACTATTTGGTTAAAGTTTCAACCATATCAGAAGAAAAACAAAAAGCATAAGCAATACGTCAAAAATCCACTTTCTTCTTAAAGACTTATAGTAGTGCAAAATGAACAAAGAAAATAGTGGTACTAAACTTATCCATAACGCTTCCGAGCAAAAAATAAGAGACAACGTTATTTGAATTAGAATATAAATAAAAATAACAACTAATTGATTGCGTTGCCTTACTATAAATTTTGATCGTTTAGAAAACATGGTAAATGATGCCACCAGCGTAACCAAAGAAAAAATAATTACCGTAATAGTGCCTGCTTCAGCCAACACAATTGAACCCCACTTGCTGAAGTCGGGTTCAATTAACTGAAGGTCCCAGTTAAATAAAAATGCGAAACAGAGAATATAAAAGGCTGTAAGTGTCAAGCCAACTAGAATTACCACATAGTTTCGTAATTCAAATGGTCGAAAAAAAGCGACAGTTAGCAGGACAGTTAACAGTAACAAAACACTGGGATAAAAAAATATTGTAGCTACACCAAGCAGAAAAGAAGAAACGAACAGCAAACCTAAAACGGAATTCTGGTTATGAATTCTAAGGGTTATTGACAAACTTATAAGCGTAAGTAATGCTGCTGTAAGGTCTAATATAGAAATATTTGACATTAGAAAAGCGGTAAAACCAATCGAAGTAAAAAGTACAAAAGAAACTGAATTACTTACTGTTATTCGATGAATTTTATTCATTTGAAAAACGATATAAGCACAAATCATGGAAAGAAAAACACAAGTAATTGACAGCCACTCCAAATTTTTCTGCGGTGGAAAGTGGATCAATGAATAGTCTCCTTCAAATTGAATTGCTGTTCCTTCGATTAGTGAAAACCAAAACAATACAGAAACTATTGCTACAAAGCTTAGAACTACAATTATATTTTGAGGAATTTTTAACAGCAAAGCGTAAGAGATAGATTAAAAAAGTGGTTCAAAATTACAATTGTTTGTTATTTTTGTAGTCTAATTAAAATTACAGCTATGAGTTGGAATGAAATAGTATATGGCCTAGGAGATTTATTAACCGCTACTTTCACAATATTACCGACTTTGGGCAACTTGCCCAATATATTATTTTCAGGAATAATCTTTGCAGGACTTGTATATTGGATTCTTGAACTTAAAAAATACAAAGCTGCTGCCAAAAAAAATGGAACTATTGAGTAAGTAAACCTCTAATAGTCCATCAAGTCAAACCCTATATCTTTTCTATAGTATTTCCCCTCGTACAAAATGCGATCTGCATTTCTGTATGATTTGGCCAAGGCATCTTTAAAGTTTTCGCCCAAAGCAGAAACTGCTAAAATTCGACCACCGTCTGTTAGCACCTTTCCATTGATTTCTTTGGTCCCTGCATGAAAGGCTATACAATCTCCTAATTGCTCAAAGCCCTTCATTTCTTTGCCTTTCTCGTAAGCTTCTGGGTAACCTGCAGCAACAAGCATTATTGTTGTAGCAGCATTATTCTCAAATTCTATTGCCGATTCATTTAATGTTCCGTCTGCACAAGCAATTAAATGTTCCACTAAATCGGATTTTATTCGTGGCATTACAACTTCTGTTTCTGGGTCGCCCATTCGGACATTGTATTCTATAACAAAAGGTTCATTATCCACAATCATCAATCCTATAAAGAGAAAACCTTTGTAATTAATATTTTCCTCTTTCAACCCCTTCACACTTGGCTCTACCACTCGGGTTTTAATTCTTTCTTGTAAGACTTCATTCATGAATGGAACAGGCGAAACAGCTCCCATACCACCAGTATTCAACCCTGTATCTCCCTCTCCTATGCGTTTATAATCTTTCGCTTCAGGTAATATTTGATAATTCTTGCCATCGGTCAAAACAAAAACTGACATTTCGATGCCATCTAAATACTCTTCGATTACAACGCTAGAACTTGCCGCCCCAAACTTGGCGTCCATTAACATTGCTTTCAATTCTGACTTTGCTTCTTCTAAATTATTTAAAATCAAAACACCTTTCCCTCCAGCTAAACCATCAGCTTTAAGGACGTAAGGTGCTTTGAGGCTTTCCAAAAACGAATACCCTGCTGCTATATTTTTTTCTGTAAAAGACTTAAACCGAGCCGTAGGTACATTGTTGCGAATCATGAAATCTTTCGCAAACTCTTTACTTCCTTCTAATTGCGCACCATACTTTGCAGGACCAATTATTCTTACATCTGAAAATTCAGGTCTTTCCTCAAAGTAGTCTACGATCCCTTCTACCAATGGTGCCTCTGGACCAACTACCAACATTCCGATTGAATGTTTTTTAATGCTATCAGCAATAGCGTCAAAATCGCTAACTCCAATGTTTAAGTTATTTCCAATAGCTGAAGTGCCTGCATTGCCCGGAGCAATAAAAATCTGTTGAGCACTCTTGCTTTGCTTTAGCTTCCAAGCAATTGCGTGCTCTCTTCCTCCTGAACCTAAAATGAGAATATTCATTTCTTTTTTTTGCAAAGAAACGAATTCAAATAGCAAAATCGAACTTAATCTTCTAACTCCTCTTCGTATTTTTCAGCAACCCACTTCACATATTTCTTATCGTATGCAAATCCAGTCGTTTGATCTTTGATATAGAGTTTCACTACTGGGGGTAAAATTGTTTCATCTATTTCCTCTTCCTTAAACAACTCAATATCCAATTGAAAAAATACCTTCCACTTATGTTCACAGAGGAGTCAGCTTTTGCAATAACCGCAACTGATTTTTGAATGTAATTGTCTCTTCGAAAACTGATATTATAAACCGAACCTAAAGCTAAAGTCAGGTTAAAACTTCCATTTTTTAGGTTGATCATTTCTTGCTGCAGCTCATTGTCTTTATACACTTCAATGCTAACTTCATTCAAAAGACTGTTCTTGTACTTCACTTTTCCATATACAGTGAGCGACCCTGTTTGCTGAGCAAGTAATGGTGTGAAAAATAAAAATACTAGAATATAGAAAACTGTCTTCATGGAAAAAAATGAACCCCTTGTTCTCGATATACGAGAACAAGGGGTTTAAGGTTTCTGTTTAAAAATTATAATCCTAACAATACTTCGTCAGGGTCTTTACCTCCAAATATTATTTTAGATGGATTTTCAATCATCTCTTTCACTTTCACTAAGAAACCTACAGACTCTTTCCCATCAATAATTCTGTGATCGTAAGATAACGCAAGGTACATCATTGGTCTAATTTTAACCTCGCCATTAATTGCCATTGGACGATCTACAATGTTGTGCATGCCTAAAATTGCAGATTGCGGTGGATTAATAATCGGTGTACTCATCATACTTCCAAAAACGCCCCCGTTGGTAATCGTGAAGGTACCACCTGTCATTTCTTCCATAGACAATTTCCCATCCCTAGCTTTAATTGCTAAGCGTTTAATGTCTGCCTCTATTTCTGCTAAGCTCATTTGCTCCGCATTTCTTACAACAGGAACCATTAAGCCTTTCGGGGAACTAACAGCAATCCCAATATCTGCATAGTTATGGAAGACCATTTCGTTTCCATCAATCATTGCATTCACTTTTGGGAAATGATTTAGTGCTTCTGTAACTGCTTTTGTAAAAAACGACATGAAGCCTAAATTTACATTGTGATGTTCTCTAAAGCGTTCTTTCATTCTGCTTCTCAGAGCCATCACTTCTGTCATGTCTACTTCGTTGAAAGTAGTTAACATAGCTGTTTCATTCTTAACGGCAACCAATCTTTCTGCTACTTTTCTTCTTAATGAAGACATCTTTTCTCTAGACTGGTCTCTTGAACCTCCCCAACCTTGAGTAGATTCAGCCGGAATTCCTGCAGCCATTGCGTTAACAACATCTTGCTTGGTAATTCTTCCGCCTTTGCCGGTTCCACTTACTTGATTTGCTGAAATGTTGTTCTCAGCCATCGCTTTTTTAGCAGATGGTGACGGGTGTCCACTTGCATGTGACGTTTCTTGAGCCACAGGCTCTTCTTTTAGTGCTGCAGCCTTAGGTTCTGGAGCTTTTTCATCGGTTGCAGAGCTTGCCGAAGTATCTTCTTTTGGTGCTGCATTTCCTGCTGGTGCCTCTGCCGAAGTATCAATTTCAGCAACTACTTGACCTACCTCAACTGTATCTCCTTCCTCAGCTTTTAGACTAATGGTCCCACTTGCGGTAGCTGTTAATTCTAATGTTGCTTTGTCTGAGTCAATTTCAGCTATTACATCATCAATGGTAACATAATCTCCGTCAGCAACGGTCCATGAAGCGATATCTACTTCTGAAATTGATTCACCTGGACTTGGAACTTTTACTTCTTCCATTTTTATTTATTTTTTTGTTGAGTAACTCAACGTTTCTTCTATTATTTTGGCTTGTCGTTTTTCGAATACTTTTGAAGAACCAGAAGCCGGACTCGCACTTGCTAATCTGCTTACTAATTTCCAATCTGCTGCTTGGTCGGTGTTGGTTTTAATAAACCTCCACGCTCCCATATTCTCAGGCTCTTCTTGCGACCAAACTAGGTTTTCTAAATTTTTATAAGATCCCAAAAGTTCAGTCAGTTGCTTTTGCGGGAAAGGATACAGTTGCTCCATTCTAACTATGGTCAAATCATCTATTCCTCGCTCATCTCTTGCACTTCTCAATTCATAAAATAGTTTACCTGAGCAACAAACTACCGTTTTCACCTTGTTAGCATCTACCTCTTCTGCTATAATCTCTTGGAATGCGCCTTTTGCTAATTCCTCCACCTTTGAAACAGCTTCTGGATGACGCAATAAACTCTTAGGAGTCATTACAACTAGAGGTGTTCTAAACTCACGCTTTAATTGTCTTCTTAAAATATGAAAGAAGTTTGCGGGGGTGGTACAATTTGCAATTTGCATATTGTTATCACCACATAGCGTTAAATATCTCTCTAGGCGTGCACTTGAATGCTCAGAACCCTGACCTTCATAACCATGGGGCAATAACATTACCAAGCCACTCTTTGAAAGCCACTTATCTTCGGCAGCACTTAAAAACTGATCAATTATAATTTGAGCTCCGTTGTTAAAATCACCAAACTGCGCTTCCCAAATGGTTAATGCATTTGGCATAGCCATAGCGTAACCGTATTCAAATCCTAAAACACCGTACTCTGAAAGTAATGAGTTGTAGATATCAAATCTGCCTTGATTTTCGCTTACATTCTTTAATGGAATATACTCTTCTTCAGAATCTTCCACCTTTATTACTGCATGTCGGTGCGAAAAAGTTCCTCGCTCAACATCTTGCCCAGAAATTCGAACAGAATGACCTTCTTCCAATAACGAGCCATATGCTAAAGTTTCAGCCATTCCCCAATCGAGGTTATCAGACTCTTCCATCATTACTCGACGGTCTTCCATTAACTTTCTCGACTTCTTAAAAAAGGCTTTGTCATCAGACAAATAAACCAGTTTTTCACCAAGTTCTTTTAACTTTTTCGCGTCATACCCAGTTTCTATTGATCTCTCAAAATCAGCATCTGTTGAAGGGCGAATGCCCTCCCAAGTTGCTTCTAAGAAGTTGGTAATATTCGCTTTTTGTATCTCTTTCGACTCAGTTAACCTAGATTGTAGCAAGTCGTTAAACTCCGTTGCCGTAGATTTTGCCTCTTCTTTAGAAATAATTCCCTTCTCGGCAAGTTGGTTTAAATAGATATCTCTTGGGTTGCTATGTTTAGAAATAGCTTTGTATAAAATAGGCTGTGTAAAACGAGGCTCATCTCCTTCGTTGTGACCGTATTTTCTGTAGCACAACAAATCTACAAATACATCTTTTTTGTATTTGTTTCTATATTCCAATGCTAACTTTATCGTGTGTACAACCGCTTCTACATCATCTCCATTTACATGGAAAACAGGACATAGGGTAACTTTTGCAACATCGGTACAATATGTACTTGATCGGCCGTCTAAATAATTGGTAGTAAAACCAATCTGGTTGTTAATTACAATGTGTATTGTTCCTCCGGTTTTGTATCCTTCAAGGTTAGCCATTTGAATTACTTCGTAAGCAATTCCCTGACCTGCCAAAGCAGCATCACCATGAATTAAAATTGGTGCGATTTTATCATCACTTCCCAAATAATCATCCACTTTTGCTCTTGCAATACCTTCAACAACAGGAGCAACTGCTTCAAGATGAGAAGGGTTTGGCGAAAGTGTTAATTTAACATTGTTGCCATTGTCCGTTTTTACATCGCAGGTGTAGCCCAAATGATATTTAACGTCTCCATCAAATAAATTATCTTCGTACTCCTTCCCTTCAAATTCACTGAAGATCGCATCGTAGGTTTTGTTGAAAATATTCGCCAAAACATTTAAACGGCCGCGGTGTGCCATTCCAACAACAAATTCTTGTATACCCATTCCGGCGCCCATTTCAATAACAGCATCTAATGCCGGAATTAAAGCTTCTCCACCTTCCAAAGAAAATCGTTTTTGTCCAACAAACTTTTTATGCAAAAACTGTTCAAACATCACTGCTTGACTCAATTTCTTTAACATGTGCTTGCGCTCTTCGTTGGTAAATTCAGGCTGATTTTTATTTGTTTCTAATTTTTGCTGCAACCATAACACCTTGTCTGGCTTACGAATATACCTGTATTCAATTCCAATTGAACTGCAGTAGGTATCTTCTAAATGAGCAATAATTTGCTCCAATGTTGCATCTTTCAACCCAATTTCAGAGCCTGCCTGAAACTTCTCCTTCAAATCTGATGCACTTAATCCAAAATTCTCTAAATCAAGGGTTGGCGAATACTTCCGTCTTTCGCGAACAGGGTTTGTTTTGGTAAACAAGTGACCTCTAGTTCTGTAGCCATTAATTAGGTTTAATACTTTAAACTCTTTGTCGGTTGAAATTCCCGAAGTGAACACTCCGCTTGCATTCGATTTAGCTGAGCTCGCAACCTCATCGTCATAGTTTTTTCTTGCAAATTCAAATCCTTCAAAAAACTTCGCCCAACCTTCATCAACAGACTGTGGGTCATTTAGGTAATTTTGATAGAGCGTTTCAACAGCTGATACATCTGCATTACTCAAATAAGAAAACTTATCCATAAATATTTGTAAGGGGAATAATCACGGTGCAAATTTAATTAAAACTAAACGACCGACCTTTAAAACCGATTAGATATTACTTTGTTGAGCAAAAATTTGACGACTGACTACCTTGAGCAGTTCGCGCTCTAGAATTAGGTGTGTAATTTCATTGGCAACGTCTGTTTCTTTCTGTCCAAAAAGCAAGTTTTTTACCTTTTTTTCATCCACATCAATCGCATACAACAGCGAAAAAAACCGAGCAGAATCTAACTCTAACATTCGAAATATTATAGGTTTAATTTGCTCAAAAAGTTCGTCGTATGCTGTTTCGTCGTTCCCAGAGAAGTCGACTTTTTCGTCGTACAACTGAAAGTCTTTTTGAACCTGAAGCGCTACTTTGTTCACCACATCAAAATTTGACTTTCGTTTTCTTAAATCTTCTTGGCTAATTTGAATCATAGAATTAAATGAAATACAGTATAAATGTATGGATTTAGGAACTATTTTTACTGCAAGCGGTTTGTATTTTAACAACTCAATCAAATGACAAAAAAAGTATTAATAGGCGGTGGAAGTGGATTAGTAGGTAAACGGCTGAGCCATTTGCTACAAGAAAAAGGTTACGATGTTTGGATTTTAAGCAGAAGTTCAAATGGAAATAAAAATTTAATTGAGTGGGATGTTAAAAATCAAAAACTAGACCCAAAACAGGTAGAAGATTTTGACCACATTATAAATTTGACCGGTGCCGGAATTGTTGACGAACCGTGGACAGATACTCGAAAAAAAGTGATTGTTGATAGTCGAACCCAAAGCACGGCTTTGATTGCTAAAGCCGTTCAGCACAATGAAAAGAAGCCAATTTCTTTTGTTTCAGCTTCAGCGGTCGGATATTATGGCTTTGTAACTGGAGAGTACATTTTCAAAGAAACTGACGCACCGGGAAATGACTTTTTAGCAGAGACTTGTGAGTTGTGGGAACAAAGCACGGAAGAAATTAAAAACATGGGCATTCCAACCGCTTTAATAAGAATTGGAATTGTTTTGGATAAAAACGGCGGAGCATTAAAGGAAATGGCTAAACCAGTAAAGTTGTTTGCAGCTGCAGCCTTGGGAACAGGCAAGCAATATTTACCTTGGATTCACATTGATGATTTGTGTGGCATGTTTATACACGCCATGGAGAATAAACTAGAAGGCCCGTTTAATGCAGGAGCTCCAAACCAAGTAAACAATAAAACCTTCACAAAAATTTTGGCCAAAGTTTTAAAGCGGCCTTACTTTTTACCGAATGTCCCTGCTTTTATGATGAAGCTAATCCTTGGAACAAGAGCTTTATTAGTTTTAGAAGGAAGCAGGGTTTCCCCAGAAAAAATTCAAAAGACTGGGTTTGAGTTTAAGTTCACAGATTTGGAGAAGGCGTTGAGGGAGATCTACTCTTAGAATGTGGAATTGAAGTTTTTTAAAACCTCCAAGGTCTGGCAGACCTAGGAGGTTTGTTCCCCAAAATCGGAAATTACTTCTTACGCATCATTAGCATTTCTGCTAATTCTACAAGAGGTTGTTTAAACTCTGAAGTAGCTTCAATTTTGTCCAAAGCCAACATTGCTTCTTCAAAATAAGCTTGCATGGCTGTTTTGGTTACCTCGGAAATATTAAGCTCATTGTAAACCTCTAAAACTCCTGCTACTTTTTGTTCATCCGTTGTCCCGGTAGACATCAAGCTTTTAATTTTTTCTATTTGCTCTTTATCCGATTTTTCCAATGCAGTTAGCATCAAAAATGTTTTCTTATTCGAAATAATATCTCCTCCTACTCGCTTGCCAAAATCTTCTTGCTTGGCATAGCAATCTAAAAAGTCGTCTTGTATTTGAAAGGCGATTCCTATTTTCTCACCAAACTCATAAATCAATTGAGCATCTTTTTCTGAAGCCCCGGCTTCAAAGGCTCCCAATTGCAAACTACAAGCTAATAAAACGGCAGTTTTCAAACGAATCATTTCAATGTAATCAGAAACTTGAACTCCCGTTTGAGTCTCAAAATTCATATCAAATTGTTGCCCTTCGCAAACTTCAATTGCAGTTTGGTTAAAAACAGTTAGCATTTGACTAAGCTTTTCAGGATTACCTTTTGCTAATAATTGATAGGCTTGAACAAACATTACATCGCCTGAAAGTATTGCAACATCTCTATTCCATTTGGCATGCACGGCAGGTTTTCCTCTACGAATTGGAGCTTCGTCCATAATATCATCGTGCACTAAAGTGAAGTTGTGAAATACCTCCACCGCTAGGGCTAAATTCATTGCCTTTTGTAAGTCACCGCTAAATAATTGAGCTGCCAATAAACATAGGGTTGGTCGAATCCGTTTTCCTCCTAATGTCATGGTATACCCAATTGGGTCGTACAGCTCAGCTGGTTTCCCTGAAAAGTCGTGTTTGTTAACCTCTGCTTCTATTTGCTGACTTAATTCTTCCCAAGAATAAACCATTTTCTATAAAAAATAAGACGGGTTATCAATAACTCTCTTCAAACCTTCCTCTAAAGATATTGGCTCCTTACCTAGTAATTGCAACATTTTGCAAGTATCCGGTTGTCTTCTGGTCATATCTCCTTCCTCCAAGGCAGGTAAGTGTATAATTTTTGATTCTGATCCAGAAACTTTAATAATCATTTTTGCCAAGTCCAAAACAGTTAAAATTTTGTCCGACCCAATATTCACCACATCATTCATCACCTCATCTTTCATAAAAGCATTGACACATGCTTGAATGTTATCTTCTACAAAACAGAAAGTTCTGGTTTGAGATCCATCTCCATAAATGGTTATGTCTTCATTTTTTAAAGCAGCGGAAATAAATTTACTTACTACAAAATCTTTGCTTTGAAGCGGCCCATAGGTGTTGAAAAAACGAAAAATAGTATAGTCCAAATCGTATTCTTGCTTGTAAGATTTTAAAAAGGCTTCGCCAACATTTTTTACAATAGCGTACGGCAATCTTGAATTTAGCGGCGTAGTATATTCATGCTGTGGCAACTCTACCGGCTCAC
This sequence comes from uncultured Flavobacteriales bacterium, assembly GCA_905479325.1. Lineage (GTDB taxonomy): Bacteria > Bacteroidota > Bacteroidia > Flavobacteriales_E > Vicingaceae > NORP294. Next base: position 13,596 of record CAJQLW010000055.1, on the reverse strand, counting down.
CATACACCTCAGATGATGAAGAAAAGAAAATTCTCTTCACTGCTGTGTTTTTGCACAAGTCCAGAACATTTCGCAACCCCTTTAAATCATCTAAAACCATAATTGGTTTTTCAATGGTTCTTTTAACTCCCACAACAGCTGCATAATGAAATACATAATCGAACGAGAAGTTGTAGAAAATACTAGAAATCTCTTGATTGTTATTTACATCAGCCTTAATGAATTTTACGTTTTCTAATTTTGGAACTCGATTTACATCACCAGTTAAGAGGTTATCTACAATGACAATAACATTGTGTTTGTCTTCAGCCAGTTTGTGAGCCAATGAACTTCCAATAAATCCTGCTCCCCCAGTAATTAGTATCTTTCTTTTACCCACCTTACACTAAATTCATTAAGGAAGTTCCGTAACCACTTTTTAACAGTGGTTCGGCTAATTTTTTCAATTGCGCCTTATCTATAAATCCTTGTCGGAATGCAATTTCTTCCAAACAACCAATCTTTAGACCTTGTCGTTCTTCAATCACCTCAACAAATTGCCCTGCCTGCATTAACGAGGTAAAAGTTCCTGTATCTAACCAAGCGGTTCCTCTGTCGAGGATGGCAACTTGTAGTTTGCCCCGTTCCAAGTAAACTTTATTTACATCGGTTATTTCGTATTCTCCTCTTGCGCTAGGTTTTAACTCTTTTGCAATTTTTATAACATCATTATCATAAAAATACAAGCCAGGAACTGCAAAGTTCGATTTTGGCTTTTCCGGCTTTTCTTCAATAGATATTGCAACTTGATTTTCATCAAACTCTACTACTCCGTAACGCTCTGGATCAGAAACATGATACGCATAAACAATTCCCCCTTCAGGGTTATTATTTGCTCGTAACAGTTTCCCCATTCCACTTCCGTAGAAAATGTTGTCTCCTAAAATAAGTGCAACTTTATCATCGCCAATAAACTCTTCGCCAATCACAAAGGCTTGGGCTAAACCGTTTGGTACCTCTTGTATGGCATATTCAAACCTACAACCAAACTGAGACCCATCACCCAATAATTTTTTAAAACTAGCATTGTCGTGGGGGGTTGTAATGATTAAAATTTCACTAATCCCTGCATTCATTAAAACAGATAAAGGATAATAAATCATCGGTTTATCATACACTGGCATCAACTGTTTGCTAACTGCTAATGTTAATGGATGTAATCGTGTGCCTGAACCTCCTGCTAAAACTATTCCTTTCATATCTTATTTGTATACAATTGTATTTGAATAGGTGACCAAATTAATAATTCTTAATTCATTTTATCTCCAACTCATCTAAATCAATGTCTTCTTCTTCATCTATTAGCACCACTATCGACTCTGACTTAAATGCTTTAGTGGTTACCCAATGGTCGAAAAACAAGAGCAACGATGGCAACAAAATTAAATTAGACGCCATAGCGATCAACAAGGTAAGCGAAACCAATAACCCAAGTGCAATTGTACCTCCGAATTGTGAGGCAGTAAATACTCCAAAACCAAAAAACAGTACAATTGACGTATAAATCATACTCACTCCCGTTTCCTTTAATGCACTAATTGCCGCTTCTCTTAAGTTCAGTGAATGTTTGCTCAACTCTTGTCGATATTTCGCTAAAAAATGGATGGTATCATCGACAGAGATTCCAAATGCAATGCTGAAAATTAGAATGGTAGAAGGCTTAATTGAAATGCCGAAATAACCCATTATAGATGCGGTTAATAACAATGGTAACAAGTTTGGAACTAAACTCACTAACACCATTCGCGCAGAAGAAAAAAGGAAGGCCATAATGATTGCAATTAACACAATTGCAATACCTAAGCTTAAAAATAGATTTTTTACCAAATAATTTGTGCCCGCTAACCAAACCACCGAGGTGCCGGTAAAGTTGACAGTATATTTATCTGGCGAAAAAATAGAATCAACTTTTGGCTTTAATTCTGACAAGATGGTTTCCATTCTGTTAGAACCTACATCTGCCATTTGTGCTGTAATCCTAGTAATCTGTCGGTTGCTGTCTAAATAACTATTTAACAGTCCTTCATTTTCCCCATTTCCTGAAGTTAAATACGGTCCTAAAAAGCTCTTTTCCTGATTATTGAATAAGGAATACTTCTTAGGATTTCCGCCATAATAACCTTGTTTGGCAAACTTCAGTCCTTCAACAATTGAAAGTGGTTTCGAAAACTCAGGATATTCGCCCAATAATTCTTGAAGCTCGTCAATCTTTTTTAACGTAGACAAGTTTGTTGCTCCCCCTTTTTTATTGGTTTCAACTGTAACTTCAAAAGGCAATACACCATGAAAATTCTCTTCAAAAAACTTTAAATCTAAATAAACAGGGTCGTGTCTAGGTAAATCGTCAGCAATGTTGCCGGTCGTTTTCATAAGCGTAACCCCATAAGTTGCTATCGCAATAATAACTGCCGTAGTAATAAAAACAACCTTTCTGTGTCGGGTTACTATATTTACCAAATAGTTAACTACTACATGCACCCATTGACGTTCCAAATGCTTTGTATGTCTTTCTTTCAACGGTTTTTGGAAACTCAGAATAATGGGCAACAACGTAATGGAAACAACGAATACCGATAATATTCCGAAGGTTGCCACAATTCCAAATTCTATTAAAATGGTACTATCTGTAAAAATGAACGTTCCAAAACCAAGTGAAGTTGTTGTGTTGGTTAAAAAAATGGCATTCCCAATTTTATGGATTGATCTCTTTAAAGACTTTACTTTGTTTCCGTGTCGCTTGTATTCTTGATGGTATTTATTGATAATGAAAATACAATTCGGAATTCCAATTACAATAATAAGCGGAGGCATTAGTCCTGTTAAAATGGTAATGTCAAAACCAAGCAGCGCCTGAATACCAACAGACCAAACAACTCCAACCAAAACAATGACCATTGAGAATGCCATCGCTTTGAAAGAACGGAAAAAGAGCAATAGAATTAGCGAAGTAATCAATACGGCTAATAATATGAAGAGTTTAATCTCGTCGCTTACTTTGGTAGTATTATTGGCTCTAATAAAAGGCAAACCTGAATAGCGAACTTCGAGGTTAGTATTTTCTTTAAAGATATCAATATCAGCATGCAAATCATCCATCAATAACTTTCTATCCTTAGAGTCGAGGTATTTTCGATCTAAGGTCAAGGCCATTAATGTGGTTTTTTTATCTTCACTGTAAATAAATCCTTCATAAAAAGGAAGGTTGTATACTTCTTTTAAAACACTGTCTAACTCAACCTGAGTTTGAGGCTCGTTTGCAATAATTGGAAATGGCACCAAACGTTTGTTGACTTTATCTCTTTCTAAGCCATAAACATTCGCCATGGATACCACTTTGTCAATTCCTTCTACCTCTTTTAGGCGTTTCGACAAATTATACCACTGTTGAAAGTTCTCTAGTTCGTAAAGTTTTTCATCTTTTATGCCAATGACCATGATGCTACCATCTTGACCAAATTGCTCTTTGAATTGATTAAAAACCTGTAATGTGGAATCCGATTCTGGTAACATTTGAGCCATTTCATAGCTCATTTTCACCGACCTACTGTGGTAACCGAAAAATGCAGTTAGTACAACAAGTGCTAAAATAATTAAGACCCGTTGCCTTAAAATAAAACTAGAAAATGGTTCCCACATAAGTAAAACACAAAGTTTATTGCTGACAAATTTAGGTTTCCAGCAAGCTGCAAATATCGAAATTTAATAGCAGCCTAGAAAATTAGGCAAGTTGGACAAGAAATTGCAATTTTATCAATCCAAATACAAGATTATTTATGCCCATAGAATTTCCGAAAAACGCCAACGAAGTACTATACATTTTAGATTTGATAGGGACCCTCGTATTTGCGATTAGTGGCTCTATGGCAGCATCTTCCAAAAAGCTAGATTTGTTTGGAGCTGCTTTTATTGCGTTTGTTACTGCAGTAGGTGGTGGTACAGTTCGTGATTTGTTATTGGGCACAACTCCGGTTGGCTGGATGCAAGACACCACGTACATTTACGTTATTCTTAGTGGAGTTGGAATAACCTTTCTTTTCAAAGCTGTTGTTAGAAAATTAAGAAAGACCTTGTTCTTGTTCGATACCATCGGAATTGGAGTTTTTACAATACTTGGACTTAGCAAGGCTCTTATTTTAGAAGTTCCTGCTCCCATTGCTGTAATGATGGGAATGTTTTCTGCAGTATTAGGTGGGGTTATACGCGACATTTTAATCAATGAAATTCCATTGATTTTTAGAAAAGAAATTTACGCCATGGCTTGCGTTGCGGGAGGAACAGCTTTTGTTTTTCTGCAAGATGTGTTAAGTTTTGAGTGGAACGTGGTAGCGACAATTTCACTCATTATTGCAATAAGAATAGTTGTAATCAAGTTTAAGATAGGCCTATCCGAAATCGATGACTCGAAACGAAGAATTTTCACAAAATCAGAATAACCAAAACTGGTATCACATTTGCTTAGCAGCACACTATTGACAATTTTAAGTATGAATTTGAAAAAAACAGTTTATAGTTTATTGATTCTTTTGGCGGGATTAGCGGCCTGTAACAAATCGACCCAACCAAATACCAATAATTTAATTATTAAGAACTACGCTACCTATGACGCCGATTGGAAAGCGGTGGAAAAGATGGAGCAAAAAGGACTAGGCAACAGCGTGGTAAGCAAGGTTGATTCTATTCTATTTAAAGCCCTTGCTGAAGAAAACAGCGCTCAAATCTTTAAGGCTCTTGCTTATCGCTCCAAGTATTACCATCAATTGATTGAAGAGTCGAGCTTGAAAATATTCAATCAGTACGAGGAACACATTGCGAACGCTACATTTCCTTTAAAACAGATCCTCCACTCTGCCGCGGCAGAACTGTACTACCAATATTATCAGGCCAACCGATGGGAGTTTCAAAGTAGAACAACGACACAAAATTTTAATAAACAAGACATACGAACTTGGAGTTTAGACGACATTCTCGCCCAAGTTGACCAACATTACCAACAATCTTTGACCCAGCAAGAAGACTTGTTGGCTTACCCGATAGAGAATTTAAGCGCTATTCTTCACCAGCCAGATTTAAAAAAGGAGTTGAGTCAATTCGATGGAAAGTATCTGCAACCCACTCTTTATGATTTCTTAGCGAATAGAGCACTTCAGTATTATCAGCAAAATGAAGGTAGGGTAAATTCGCCACAAGTAGAATTTCAAGCAGACGACTACAGTATCTTTAGTAAACTTGAAGATTTTGTAGCAATTCCATTTAGTACTACCGATAGTGCTTCAAACGATTTTAAAACTGCCATACTGTATCAGCAACTTATTCGATCGCATCAAAACGACGAGGAACTCTCTGCTCTACTGCATTTAGAGCTTTCGCGATTGAGACACTACTACACCACTTCTAAAAAAGAGGCCAAAGACAGTTTATACCTTATGGCTTTAAACCATGAAGCTAGAAACTTTTCAACAAGCAAAAATGCCGCTGAAATACAATACGCTATTGCCAAATTTTATTTCGACAAAGGCAACGATTACAGCGACGAAGATGAAGAACCCAAAAATAGATGGTATTATAAAAAAGCACATTCTCTTTGTTCTGCTGTAGGTAATGAAGAAAGTTACGGTGCGATTCAATGCGGGGTTTTAAAAGAGCAAATTGAGCGCAAAAGTTTAGCACTGTACGTTGAAAACGTGTATTTGCCTTCAGCAGAAATTCAGTATAAAGTTGTAACAAAGAACATCGACAGTGCCTACTTTAAACTCATTAAAATTCCCAACACCATTGAAGAGCACAAAAAGCAGTTTACCTCTCTAGAAGATTACATGAAACAACTTTTAAGGGCTGAAAGTAAGCGAGAATGGACGAAACAGTTAACAAATCCGGGAGATTACAGAGAGCACAGCTACAGCTTTGCAACCAACTCCTTAGAAAAAGGAAAATACATTCTAGTTTGCTCCACCAACAAAAAATTTTCAACGTCGACGGAAATAACCAACTATATTGAATTTCAAGTAAGTGAATTAAGTTTTATTAGCAAAAATGAAAATAAGGGCACAGTTGATTTTTATGCCTTACACCGAATGAGCGGAGAAAAACTTTCAGGAGTAAACCTTACCGCTTATTACTACGACTACAATTATCAAATTAGAAAAAATCAGTTAAAAACTTTAGGTACCTATATAACAGATCAAAACGGATTCGTTCAAATTCCTGCTGAACAAAACCAGCGAAATTTTACAGTTGCTTTATCTTTAGAATCAGACACTTTAAACGAGGGAGGCTCCTTTTATTCAAGAAATTACCCAATAAAAGAAACGAAAAGAATACAAACTCTCTTATTCAGCGATCGAGCGATTTATAGACCAGGACAGACCGTTTACTTTAAAGGTATTGTTGTTGAAAGAGGCAGAAAAACAAACGAAATACTACCGAACAGAACAAGTGAGGTAAGGTTGCTGAATGTAAACGGAGAGTTGGTTGCAAAATTAGATGTTAAAACAAACGATTACGGTTCTTACCAAGGAAGTTTTACGCTTCCCTCTTCTGGTTTAAATGGCACTTATCGCTTGCAGACAGATGGTGGAAACCATAACATTCAAGTAGAGGAATACAAACGACCAACTTTTGAAGTCTTGTTAGACTCAAGCAAAGGATCAGAAAAGATTAACCAAAATATACATGTGCAAGGTAATGTTGTCGGCTATTCAGGTGCAAAAATTTCAAATGCAAAAGTAACCTACAGAGTTCGACGAAGAACGAGTTTTCCGTGGTGGGGCTATTGGTGGCGACCAATGCCTAAAACTGGAGACAAAGAAATTGCTAATGGAGAGCTGATTGCTAACGAAAATGGAACGTTCGAATTTGATTTTTTTGCGGCCGCTGATGAGCAAGTAGCGTTGAACTGGAACCCTAATTACAATTTTGAAATTACAATAGATGCTACGAGTCCAAGTGGAGAAACGCAAAGCCTAACTGAAATCATAACACTGGGAACAAAAGAGGTTTACCTTTCGAGCAACTTAACCAATAGCCTACAAATAAATGAGCTGAAAAAGCTTGTTGTTTCTGCTAAAAACATTCACGGTACAGCGTTGGCGCAGAAACTAAATTTCAAGTTGTACCGCTTGAAAATACCGACAACGATAGAAAAAGAGAGCTATTGGAAAAGTTCTGAGTACCTAGAAAATACGGTTCAACCTACAAAAACGACTAATATTAATGAGTTTGAAAGAGGACCAGAACTATTACAAGGTGTTATTGAAAGTAACAAAACGAGTAACTTAATTGGCAACTTACCTGTTGGTGCTTATGAAATTGAAGTTACTACAATGACTGAAGAAAAGTCTGAATACTTGCACCGTTTTGAGTTATTTGATGAGAATTCGAAACAACTTGCAATTCCAAGTACCTTCGAGTTTAAGGCTATAAAAATGAATGCCGAACCGGGAGAAGAGGCGAGCTTTTTGATAGGATCTAGTTTGGGTAATTTGAAGTTATTGTATGAAATCCATGTGGATGGGAAACGAATTTCTCAGCAATGGATTACGCTAAACAAAGAACAACGAAAAATAACCTTACCAATAAAAGAGAGTTATCGAGGTGGTGTTCAGGTAAATTATATTGGCATTTACAATAATCGAACGATAAAGCATGAACACCAAATTACTGTTCCTTACACCAACAAAAACTTACAACTTACTTTAGGAACTTACAGAAATAAAGTACAGCCCGGTTGCAAAGAAAAATGGAATATGACTATAACAGGTTCTATGGGTGAAAAGGTGAGTTCAGAGCTATTAGTAGGAATGTATGACCAATCACTCGACCAATTTAAAACACACGATTGGAAACTTGCTTTATATAATAACAACAGGAATTCAAGCTCCTGGATACCCGACCGTTTATTTACGGTAGTGCAAGCTTCAACCTATGGGTACAGAAATGAATACAGCAGTTCACCTCAGCGTATTTTCCCAAGTTTAAATTGGTTTGGATTTTCACTCACCGGATACAACAGAAGAATGTACGTTGATGGAATAACACTGTCAATGCAGAAGAGCGATGCGTATGAATTTGAAGCAGAACCGATGATGATGGAAGATAGCGATTCTGAAGCAGCCATGTCAAGCAATACAAAGCGAAGTCAATCCAAACAACTTACTATTGAAAATCAACCTAACAAAAAGAATAACCAAACTACAAACCCAGTTCGATCAGACTTTAGAGAAACGGCTTTTTTCTATCCTCAATTGCGAACAGATCAAAATGGTACTGTGAGCTTTGAATTTGAAATGCCAGACGCTTTAACCAAATGGAAGTTTAGAGCACTAGCCCACACCAAAGACTTAAAATTTGGAACAACGGAAACTTCGATTCAAACTCAAAAAGAGTTAATGGTTTCGCCTACCGTTCCTCGTTTTTTTAGAGAAGGCGACGCGTTGAACTTAAAAGTAATGGTCAGTAATTTGAGCGGCAAACCTCAAAATGGCATTGCCAAAATTCGATTCTTTGATGCCTTTACAAACCAAGCGATTAATATTGCTGATGGATTAGCTGCAGATCAAAAAATCAATTTATTCCCAACAGGAAATGCCACTTTGGAGTGGAAAGTTCGAATTCCAATAGGCGTTCAGGCAATTAAATATCAAGTGACAGCCGCCTCAGAAAGTTTTAGCGACGGCGAGGAAAAAGTGATCGCAGTTTTGCCGAATAGAAAGCTGGTAACGGAATCACTTCCACTAGCCATTCGAGGCAATCAGCAAAAACAATTTGTTTTCGAAAAGTTAGCGAATAACACGTCTAAAACGCTTACGCATGAGTCGTATACGATAGAATTTACTTCAAATCCTGCTTGGTATGCCGTGCAAGCACTTCCTTACGTGGTCAAATCAACTTCAGAATGCTCAGAACAAATTTTTGCGAGGCTATATGCCAATTTATTGGCACAAAAAATAGCCCTTAGCAACCCAAGAATAAAAGAAGTTTTTGAACTGTGGAAGAACGCAGATTCAAAAGAGCTGACATCGAAACTAATGCAAAACCAAGAACTAAAAAGCATACTCATAGAAGAAACACCTTGGTTGCAGCAGGCCAAATCAGAAACGGAACAAAAAAAGAGAATTGCCTTGCTCTTCGATTTAAATAAAATGGCATCTGAAAAAACTGCTACCTTAAAAAAGTTGGAAGAATTGCAATTGCCCAATGGTGGCTGGGCATGGTACAAAGGCATGCACGATAACAGATACATCACTCAATACATCATTGAAGGGTTGGGGCATTTAAAACATCTTGGTGTAGACTTGTCAAATGAACCGAGAATTGAGATGCTTTTATCCAAAGGTATCGAGTACTTAGACAATCGAATTGTTGAAGACTACAATTGGTTACAAAAACACAGTAAAGACCTGTCTAAAAATCAGTTGACCCAAACTCAAATCCACTACCTATATACTCGAAGTTTCTTTCTAGAAAAAGAATTCCCAGAAAATTCAAAGGCGTTTAACTATTATTTAAAGCAGGCAGAAAAATACTGGTTAGAAAGTAACTTATACCTGAAAGGAATGCAAGCCTTAGCCATTCATCGATTAAATCCGAGCTCAAACGTTCCAGAAACAATTGTAACATCTTTGAGAGACAACGCGCTTCAAAGTGAACAAATGGGCATGTACTGGAAGGAAAATCAACCAGGATATTACTGGTATAATTCGCCAATAGAAACACAGGCTTTAATGATTGAAGTTTTTAATGAAGTTGTAAAAGATAAAAATACAGTTGAAGAGTTGCGGGTTTGGCTACTGAAAGAGAAACAGACTCAACTTTGGTCAAATTCAAAAGCTACTGCTCTAGCTTGTTATGCATTGCTACTTGACAATGTAAAAGGTCTGACTAATGGTGGGCAAAATCTTACAATTAAAGTTGGGAAAAATGAGGTAAAACCAACTTCTGAAGAGGCTGGAACAGGTTACTTTAAAAAAGTTTGGACAAACAATGAAATCCAACCTGAATTGGGAGCCATTGTGATCAGCAAGGGTTCAGAAGGAATAGCTTGGGGTGCCGCTTATTGGCAGTATTACGAAGATCTGGATAAAATTACCGATGCGGATGTGGAAGAGTTTACCGTATCTAAAACACTGTTTAAAGTAATAGTTGACGAAAAAGGTGAAAAAATGATTCCAGTTGATGCAGCAGGCATTAAAGTAGGAGATAAAATTAGAGTTCGATTAAGAATTGAATCAAAACGAAACTTGGAATTCATACAAATTAAAGACATGCGGGCATCAGGTTTTGAGCCAATTAATGTAATTTCTAGATACAAATACCAAGATGGCTTAGGATACTATGAAAGTACCAAAGACGCCTCGACCAACTTTTTTATGGATCAATTAAATAAAGGTGTTTACGTTTTTGAATATGATCTACGTGCTACTGTTAGCGGAGAATTCTCAAATGGTATTTGTACCCTGCAATGCCAGTATGCACCAGAATTTACTACACATAGTAAAGGCAAAAGGTTAAGTATTAAAAATTAGTGCTGCAGCTTTATTACTTTTGACAAAACTAGAAAACAAAAACATGAGAACATTAAAATTTATAAGCGCAGTAGTTATTTCTTTGAGTTTATTAGCTTGTGGAGGTGAGGCTAAAACTGAAGGTAGCGATGCTGCAGCAGAAAACGATGCAACTGCCCAAGTAGATTACAAAGGAATGGAATTAGTTAACCTTTCTGAATTCGCTGTGAATGCAAGCATACAATTGCCAAATGAAGATAAAGGTCCCCGAAAAATACAAAGTTCAGCTACTGAAAGTATTGAAATATTGGTAGGTGATGCTTTTGGAATTGAAATTATTCCCTTTGGAATGTCTGTAGCGGAAAAACAACAAGAACTGAACGATGATTTGGTTTACACAATTGAATACGTGGAAGAAACTCCAGAAAAAATTGTTTACAGAAAAACGATAAAGGACAGTGAAATAGATCCTGAATATCACTTTTTTATTACCAAAGAAATAAATGGTGAACCCTTTTCTATTAAAAGTTTGAATAAGGCATACAAACAAAAATCAATTGAAAAGATGGTTCTTTCTGCTGAGAGTTTAACCCCACAAAATCCTTCCTAAGAAGGATTACACCAGAGTGAATAAAAAAAGGATTGTTAGCCTCAGCTAACAATCCTTTTTTTATGAGTTGATTTTCTTTTCCAATTAACCGAAATGTTCCGGTACAAAAATTTGAGAAGGATTCATTACAATTACAGGAATTTGAAATTCATTGTTTAATACATCAATTTCTCCACTTCCTTTAAATAAATCAGGTAAAAACCCTCCATCCCCTGATGAGTTAACAATTGCAATCATATCTGCATCAATATCGTTCGAATAAGCGAGGAGTTGAGGAATAAAATTACCATGATCTGGAGCAATTTCTACTTCGTATTTCACTCCTCTTTCACCAAAATATTGCTTAGCAAAAGTCAATTCACGTGTTACTTTAGTTTTAATAAATTCATCTTTCTCATTTGAGATAAAAATATGAACTGTTGCCCCAAAGTGTTTTGCAATACTTGCTGTAATAGAAAGTTTTGATTTAGTTTCTTGAGAGAATTTAATTGGCAACACTAAATCTTTAATACTACCTTTTGATTTTTTCCCTTGGTTAACGATAAATGGCAATTTTGAGTGACCAATTACCTTCAATGCATAACTACCTGTTAAGTGCTGAATACCTTTGATACCATGAGTCCCCATTACAACTAGCATAGCACCTATTTCATCACCTACCTCAGGAATTCGATCAAAAATACTTCCTTTTCTTATTTCAAAAGAAACAGGAACACTATACGTGTTTGATGCATTTTCAGCTAACTGTTTTAATTTAGTTTCTGCTTCACTTCTAGCTTTTTCACTTGAAATCACATGAAGTAAAACAATTTCTCCGCCAAAACTTTTTGCAACAGTTGCTGCGTGAGATATTGCGGTATCTGCAACCTCTGAGAAGTCGTGAGGTACTAATACTTTATAAATATTTGCCATGGGTAGTATGAATTTGTTAAGCCCTTCAAATATAGCTATTTTATTAAAAAAAGCAAACAATCTGTAAAACTTACAAAAACATCCTTTTTTTTCTGGATTACAAGAATAGTTTTACTGAAATAAGCTGCACATTACTTACTTCCAAATGCTACCAAAGGTGCTCTCTATAAACAAAAAATTGAGCCGATTTTATTATTAACTAATTTGGAATGATATTTATAGGCTTTTAATATGCGTTTTCTACCTTAATGTCAAACTGCACTAATTCTACAAATTGTTGAAGTCTTTCTTCGAATTCTTCGTCAGTGAGATCAACCATACGCTCAGTTCCAAATTTTTCAACGGCAAAAGATGCTAACGCACTGCCATGAATTAAAGCTCTCTTCATATTGCTGAAAGATATGTCATCAGTCGCAGCTAGGTATCCAATAAAACCGCCAGCAAAAGTATCGCCAGCTCCCGTAGGATCAAAAACATCTTCTAACGGCAGCGCAGGTGCGAAAAAAACATCATTTGCATGAAACAGCAATGCACCATGTTCTCCTTTTTTAATAATCAAATACTTTGGGCCCATGGCCATAATCACTTTAGCTGCTTTTACCAAAGAGTATTCTTGTGATAGTTGGCGAGCCTCGGAATCATTAATGCACAAAACATCCACCATGGTTAAGGTTTCTTTCAAGACAGGCATCATTAAATCCATCCAAAAGTTCATGGTGTCTAATACAATTAGTTTGGGCCTTTTCCATAGTCTTTCAATGACCTTTTTCTGTGTTGTTGGCAATAAACTTCCGAGCATTAAATAATCACAATTCTGGTATTCATCAGGAACGATTGGGTCAAAGTTTTCCAATACGTTTAACTTAGTATCCAGTGTTTCTCGGTTGTTCATGTCCATATCGTACCTCCCCGACCAGAAAAATGTCTTTCCCCCTCGCTTTACTTGCAGCCCCTTGGTATCAATACCATGGTCCTCCATAATTTTGATGTATTCGATTGGAAAATCCTCCCCAACTACCGACACAATATTTACCTTATCAACTAATTTGCTAGCGGAAAGTCCGATAAACGTCCCTGCCCCACCTAGAATTTTTCCCGTTTTACCAAAGGGTGTTTCAATGGCATCAAAAGCAACTGTTCCAATAGTTAATAAACTCATTTGTGTTCTTTATTTTTAATTTTTGCAAAGGTATTACTTTGTTCTTTTGTTGAAACCTCTAAAAACAAATAAGGCGACTCTCTCGAATCGCCTTATTCTAAATTTATTAGTCGTTTTTACATCCTTTTCAAAATGTCTTTTGCTTGATGCCACTCTAACCTTGGTCCAAATTGAGTAACCACTTTAGAAGAAGCTAAAGACGCCAACTTCCCTGCGTCAGCAAAACTTCTACCATTGGTTATTCCTGCTAAAAATGCTCCTGCAAATAAATCTCCAGCTCCATTAGTATCAATTGCTTCAACTCTATACGGCTCAATATCTACAAAGGTTTCCCCATCATAAATCATGGCTCCGTTTGCCCCTTGGGTAATCACAAA
>CAJQLW010000054.1 GCA_905479325.1 uncultured Flavobacteriales bacterium | reverse complement strand
CTTTTCATGACGAACTTTTCGTAACGAACTTTTCGTCATACCTGAAACAAATTTTATATTCATTTAAACCTCTTACACCAACTTTTTTCAGCGAACTTTACCAAAACGTTTCCCATTGAAAGACCTTCTTTTAATTACTCCTCCCTTTACGCAACTGAATACGCCCTACCCTGCTACGGCATATTTGAAAGGGTTTTTAAACACCAAATCCATTTCATCATTTCAAATGGATTTAGGAATAGAGGTGATTCTTTCTATTTTTAGCAAAACGGGTTTACGTCAATTGTTTCAACAAGCCGATCAGGAAGCTATTGCAAACAATGAAAATTCGAAAAGGATCTACGAGCTGCGAGAGGACTATATGAACTGCGTTGATTCGGTAATTCAATTTCTACAAGGCAAGAATCAAACGTTGGCGCGCCAAATTAATAGCTTAAATTTTCTGCCACAAGCCTCTCGTTTTGCCAATTTAGAAGACTTAGAGTGGGCCTATGGAAACATGGGAATTCAAGACCAAGCGAAGCATTTAGCCACCTTATTTTTAGAAGATCTTTCAGATTTTATTGTGGACGCCTTAGATGTAAACTTTGGATTTAGCCGCTATGCGGAAAAGCTTGGCAGAAGCGCAAATTCGTTCGATGAGTTACATGCTTCGCTGCAAGAAAAGCCTACTTACATTGATTCAATTACACTTACTATTTTAGCCAAAAAAATAGCGTCTGTTCAACCCAAATTGGTTTGTTTTTCCGTTCCCTTTCCGGGGAATTTGTATGCTGCTTTTCGATGTGCTCAATGGATTAAAAAAAACTACCCAACGGTTAAAGTTGCCATGGGCGGTGGTTTTCCGAATACAGAATTACGCAGTTTGAAAGATAAACGTGTTTTTGACTATTTCGACTTTATTACTCTAGATGATGGAGAGTTACCGATAGAACTTTTAGTAAAAAACAGTTCTTCTGAAACGCCAAAAAGGTACAAAAGAACCTTTCTACTGCATGCGGGTGAAGTGAGTTATAAAAACGATTCTCCTCTTTCCGATTACAAGCAAGCGCAAGTAGGAACACCAGATTATTCCGACTTGCTGCTCGACCAATACGTTTCTGTAATTGAGGTGGCTAATCCCATGCACTCGTTATGGACCGATGGGCGGTGGAACAAATTAACCATGGCGCATGGCTGTTATTGGGCCAAGTGTTCTTTCTGCGATGTATCGCTAGATTACATTAAACTGTATGAACCTGTTACAGCCAAGCTACTGGTTGACCGCATGGAGGAGCTTATTGCAGCAACTGGCGAAACAGGATTTCACTTTGTAGATGAGGCTGCACCACCTGCTTTAATGCGTGAATTAGCATTGGAAATTCTTCGCCGAAAATTAACTGTAACCTGGTGGACCAACATTCGTTTTGAGAAGAGTTTCAGCAAAGATTTGTGTCAATTGTTAGCGGCTTCGGGCTGCATTGCCGTTTCCGGAGGTTTAGAAGTAGCCAGTGAGCGCTTGTTGAAATTAATTGAGAAAGGCGTGACCGTGGAGCAAGTGGCGAGAATCACTCAAAATTTAACAGAGGCGGGTGTTATGGTGCACGCTTATTTGATGTATGGTTATCCCACTCAAACCGTTCAAGAAACGATTGATAGTTTAGAAATGGTTCGTCAATTGTTCGAGTTAGGCATTGTTCAATCTGGGTTTTGGCATCAATTTGCACTAACAGCACACAGCCCAATTGGGTTAAACCCTGAGGCATATGGCATATCTCCAAAACTTGAAAAAATTGAATTTGCCAACAACGACGTAGCTTTTACCGATCAAACCAACATTGATCATTCCAAATACAATGCGGGATTAAAGAAATCTCTTTACAATTACATGCATGCAATTGGTTTTGACTTACCGCTACAAGAGTGGTTCGAATTTAAAGTACCTTCTACTACTATTCCAGCAAATTACATTGAGAACTGTTTAATTGAACAGCAACATTTTAACACTAAACCAAGTGCAAAAATCTTATGGCTAGGAAGTGAACCAACAAGTAAGGTGATTAGTAAAACAAAAAAGGGCCAAACTTGGAAAAATGTACAACTGAGTTTTAACGGCAAAACGAGTCACTTTGAGATAAATCTTACTCACGAAGAAGGTACTTGGCTGATAAAAATGTTGAAAGACTGCTCTATTTCAACTAAAAAGCAAATGAACTACCAACAAATAAAAGAAGATTTTGAAAATCAACTCGAAAACTTCGAACTTTTCTGGTATTCAAAACAGATGGAAAAGCTTAAAGAGAGCGGGTTGCTGCTCCTCTAATTGTTGAATTCTGTTGTATTCCTAAAATTCAACGTACATTTGTACTTTATTATATTTCTAAGGCTTCACGAATTCTGAAGGAGCCATCACACAAAACACTATATGACATTTAAAGATTTAGGTCTTATCGAACCGATATTAAGAGCGGTTACGGAAAAAGGCTACACATCACCTACTCCAATTCAAGAACAATCGATTCCGATTTTATTGAAAAAGAAAGATTTATTAGGATGTGCACAAACAGGAACAGGAAAAACAGCAGCTTTTACCATTCCAATTTTACAACACTTAGCAACAGAGAAACAAACGAGTCAACGAAGACAAATAAAATCTTTGATTGTAACGCCAACAAGAGAGTTAGCCTTGCAAATTGAAGAGAACATTAAAGAATACGGCAAGTACACCAACTTAAAAAGCACCGTTATTTTTGGCGGTGTAAATCAAAATCCACAAGTAAACAGATTAAAGCAAGGTATTGATATTTTAGTAGCAACGCCTGGCAGATTATTGGATTTGATGAATCAAGGATTTATCAGTTTAAGAGACGTGGAGTATTTTGTACTTGACGAGGCAGATCAAATGTTGGACATGGGTTTCATTCACGACATTAAAAAACTGTTGGTGAAGTTGCCCAAGGAAAGACAATCGTTATTCTTTTCAGCAACTATGGCACCTGCCATTGTTGCTTTATCGAAAGAAATTTTAGGTAACCCAGAAAGAGTAACCATACAGCCAGAGCAAACAACTGCTGAACGAGTGGGACAATCGCTTTACATGGTGAGCAATGCCGATAAAATAAAATTATTGGTTGATTTAATTGAAGAACGAAATGCCAAATCGGTATTGGTTTTTTCAAGAACAAAACACGGCGCAAACAAAGTAGTAAAATTGCTTGAAAGAGAAGATATTAATGCAGCAGCAATACATGGAAACAAAACGCAGGCAGCTAGGGTAAAAGCCTTAGATGGTTTTAAAGATGGTTCTATAAAAGTACTCGTAGCAACTGATATTGCTGCACGTGGTATTGATGTATCTGAGTTGGAATTGGTTGTAAATTACGACCTGCCTAACATTCCTGAAACCTACGTTCATAGAATTGGAAGAACGGGAAGAGCGGAAGCAAGTGGCGAAGCTGTTTCATTTTGTTCGGCAGAAGAAAGAAGCTGGTTAAGAGACATTCAAAAATTAATTGCACAAGATATTCCATTGGTGAAAGACCATCCGTATCACGATACAAGTCCAGAAGAGGCTCCACCCAAACAAGGTGGCGGTGGCGGCCGAAGACCACAAGGTGGAGGCGGTAATCGCAATGGTGGAAGTAGAAGACCAAATGCCGGTAGCGGAAACAAGTCAAAAAGAAACTTTAGCAAACCAAGAAGAAGAGATTAAACAAATCTTACAAAGCCATTCTGAAATTTCAGGATGGCTTTTTTATTGGTCCAATCTTACTATCTTGCTCACTCATGTTCGAGTTCATTCACAACATTCGTTACCCCAAATCGAAAAAAAAGGCCTGCCATGCCATTTTGATGGAATTTGACAGTTACTACCAACGACTGAACCCAAAGATGCAGCAAATTTTTATAATGAGGTTGCTGTATTTTTTAAAAACCATCAAGTTTGAATCTTCACGAGAAATTCGGCTGAACTTTGAAATAAAGGTAATGGTGGCAAGCGGTTTTATTCAAATTACTTTTGGCTTACAGCGTTATCGGCTGCGCTATTTTGAAAGCATTTACATAGCACACAAACCATACGTTTACGAAAGTATTGGAATTCCTTACCACGGAGATACCAATCCTAAAACAGCAAGAATAAATCTGGTTTGGTCAGTGGTAAAAAAAGGCTTTCTCATTCCCGACGATGCGCTGAACCTATCCATTCATGAGTTTTCTCATGCATTAATTTTAGACAACCAGCACCGAATGAGCATTCGGAAACTATACCGACACAGAGACTTAATTCTTTACCTATTGGCTGCTAAGCATGAAATGAATTCGATAAGAAACGGCAACTACTCCATTTTTAGAGCCTATGGCGGAACCAACCTCATGGAATTTTTCGCCGTTTAGGTAGAAGTATTTTTCGAGCAAACGAATCGTTTTGCCGTGGAAAAACCATTGCTGTTTGAACGATTGTGCTTGCTTCTTCAGCAAGATCCGCGAAAGCTCGGAAACCCAAGATTGTAAACTTATAGTGTTATTGATTGTTAAACTTCCTTTTAAGCGAGGGAATAATGCGCTCATTCGCGTCAAAGATTTTAATTTCGCCCGCGAATAAAGCTATATGAAAAAACACAGTCTTACTTTACTACTTGTTATTTGTAACCTTTTTGCACTTCATGCCCAACAAAGAGCTGGAAACGGAAGACCCGGAGGAGCTCGAAATGGGACTAAAACGAGAGTTACAGGAACACTTGTAAATGAAAGTCAAGCTACTATACCTTTTGCCAACGTTGCCGTATACCGTCAAAGCGATACTAGTTTGGTTGGTGGAACAGCCAGCGATGCCAATGGCGAATTTTCTATTGAAGTAAAACCGGGAAAATACCAGTTTAAGTTTAGCTTCCTTTCTTTTGAAACCCTAACTAAATCAAATATTGCGGTAAGCGCAGACCCCGTTGATCTTGGAAAAATTACCTTGGTTAGCGCGTCGAAGCAAATAGAAGAAGTGGAGGTTGTTGCACAGCGAAGCCAAATGGAGTTAAAGCTAGATAAGCGGGTGTTTAACATTGAACAAGATTTAGCCAATGCAGGCTCTAATGCTGCCGAAATTTTAGACAACATTCCTTCTGTTCAAGTAGATGTGGAGGGAAACATTAGCCTAAGAGGTTCTGAAAATGTGCGTGTTTTAATTGATGGAAAACCTTCTACCATAACGGGAACGAGCACTGCAGACGTTTTACGCCAATTTCAAGGCAGCATGATTGAGCGCGTAGAAGTCATTACGAATCCATCTGCTAGATACGATGCAGAAGGAGAAGTAGGCATTATCAACATTGTGCTAAAAAAGAACAAGCGAAGAGGAATTAACGGAGGCTTTGAAGTAGTGGCAGGTTGTCCAGATAATTACCGTTTGGCTTTTAACTTAAACTACAGAACTGAAAAACTGAACTTGTTCACCTCATACGGTTTATCGTATAGGGATTCGCCAGGAGGTGGTTCAGGTTACCAAGAATTTAAGCGGAACGATACCGCACAATCTATTTTAGAAACCGAGAACGATCGGCAGCGCCAAAGTTTTGGTCAGAATGTAAGGTTAGGTACCGACATATTTTTAAATAAATACAACACTGTTACAGTATCTGGTTTGTTCAATGTTTCTGATGAAGAAAACACTGCGGTACTTGAATACAGAGATTTTAATGCTCAAAAAGAGTTACTTGAACGCTCAATAAGAGAAGATGTAGAGCAGGAAACAGGTCAAAATGTAGAAGCTTCTATTAACTATACCAAAACGTTTCCGCAAGAAGATCGAAAATGGTCGACCGATGTTCAATGGAGCGAAAGTGATGATTTAGAGGAATCGGATATTGATGAAAACTTTGAACCTTCCGGAAATTTAGTCAATCAACTTACTTCAAACTTAGAAGCAAACAGAACTATTTTATTGCAATCTGATTACGTGCATCCACTGAAAAACAAGAGAGTAATTGAAGGCGGTTTTCGTTCTACCTTAAAGACCATAGAGAATGATTTTTCTGTAGAAGAAAGCACCAATGGTGGAGAATATGTGATTGATGAGCGATTTAACAACAACTTTGAGTTTACAGAAAACATTTATGCCGGTTACCTTCAATTCGGAAATGAAATTGACAAATTCTCTTACCAATTGGGAATTAGAGTAGAACAATCCGACATCACCTCAGATTTAAAATTGACAAATGAAGTTTTTAAACAAGACTATTTAAACTTTTTCCCATCTGCATTTTTCACCTACAAAGTAGACAAAACCAAGCAACTTCAGCTAAGCTATAGCCGGAGGATTAATAGACCTAATTACAGGTATTTATTGCCTTTTCAAACCTTTAGCGACAACCGTAATTTTTGGCAGGGTAACCCAAACCTAGTACCAGAATATACTGATTCGTACGAATTTGGCTACCTGAGGTATTTTGAAAAAGGTTCGATTTTTTCAAGTGTCTATTACCGCTACCGAACCAATGTAATTGATCGAATTGTGCAGGCCACTTCAGACAGCACAACCGTTCGACTTCCAGTAAACCTTTCCACAGAAAATAATATTGGGTTTGAATTAAATGGAAGCTATAATTTTTCAAAACGTATTAGTTTAAATGCCAACATTAACCTATACCGAGCGGTTAGAGAAGGAGAATTTGAAGGGCTGAAATTAGAGAATGAGGTTTTTACCATGAATGGCAGAGCCAACTTAAAAGCAGAGGTTATAAAAGGAGTTGACATGCAAGCTAACTTCAGATATACAGCTCCACAACAAACAACTCAAGGTAGGTCATTGTCGCTGTATTCTTTAGACTTGTCGGCAGGAAAAGATGTGCTGAAAGGCAAGGGAACAGTTGTAGCCAGTGTGCGCGACGTATTTAACAGCAGAAGAAGAAGGTCGATTACCGACACGCAAACGATTTACAACGAGACTGATTTCCAATGGAGAGCAAGACAATTCTTATTAACTTTTAGTTACCGAATTAACGAGAAGAAAAAAAGAGGCGCTGGAGGAAATAGAGGCGACTCTGGCGGTGGTGACGATTTCTAGACTAACTTCGCAGCTTTAATGCTAAATCAATATCCTAATGACTTCACTTGATATTAAGTTGCTTGAGTCGCTTACTGTTGTGCTCATTTTTGCTTTGGTAAAGTTCTTTTCGAATTTTGCCATCAAAAAAGCTACTCAAAAATTCAAGTACCACAAATCGAGAATTAAGGTGGTAAAGCGAGTACCGAACGTTATTCTTTTACTCACTATTGTTGCTCTTTTCTTAATTATTTGGGGAGTAGATCAATCGAAATTGTTTGTTTTTCTCTCCTCATTTTTAACCATTTTGGGAGTTGCTTTTTTTGCTCAGTGGTCTATTTTGTCTAACGTTACTTCTACTCTCATTCTGTTTTTTAATCACCACATAAAAATTGGCGATAACATTTCCATTGCCGAAAAAGACTCTATGATTGAAGGACGAATTAGTGACATCGGGTTTTTCTTTGTTTACATCAAGACTAAGGACAACGAAGAGATTATTCTACCGAGTAACCTTTTTATTCAAAAGGCGATTAAAAAGAATTTGAATGGTTAAGTTTTTGTTCATCTCGATACAAATTTTCTAAGGAAAATTCACTCGATGTGACAAAACACCTAATATCGATACAAATTTCCTAAGGAAAATTTACTCGATCTAAAACAATCCAAATCTATAGCCAATTCGCTCGAAACCAATCACAATTCGTTAAAATAGCTATTAAAAGAAAATGAATATCCGTATATTTACCTTGGGTTAAAAATGTAATTATATGTCGCTAATTAGTTTTATTTCAGAGTTTCCCGACGAACAGAGCTGTAAGAATAAGTTTAAAGAATATAGAGATCAGGCAG
>CAJQLW010000053.1 GCA_905479325.1 uncultured Flavobacteriales bacterium | reverse complement strand
AGATTGCCTCCGCTGCACTGCGGCCATCCTGAATGGGGTTGCCACAAGAAAAGCCTTTATTCGATTTCATCGAATCAGGCTGTTTTGTTTTCAACTTCGTTTTGAAGTAAACTTCAACTCGTTGAAAACAAAACAGCCTTCCATCTTTCGATGGAAGGCTGTTCTTGGTCGGGGTGGCAGGATTCGAACCTACGACCTCCTCGTCCCAAACGAGGCGCGATACCGGGCTACGCTACACCCCGAAGGTGTAATTTTTAAGGTTGACCTTAAATTGGGAAGGCCAAAATTACTAGTTTTCTTTCAATAAACTGAATAAAAACTTTATTTTAAAAGAACAATTCTCTTGCGGAGAGACAGGGATTCGAACCCTGGGTACGCTTGTAACGTACGACGATTTAGCAAACCGTTCCTTTCGGCCACTCAGGCACCTCTCCAGTAGGGGGCCAAAAGTAATAATGTTATTCCATTCAGAAAACAAAAAAAATCAAAATATTCAAATATTTTTTTCATCTCTCTTCACTATCTTTAAACAAACAAAGAGACACATTGAAAAAACTTTTCCGCCACATACTCCTCCCCTTTTTACTTTTTGCATTTGCATGTGAACAAGCACCTATAAATAAATCGACTAAAGTCATTATTCGAGAAAAAACAGACGCTTCTACGTTGAATCCTGTAGCTGCAAGCGACCCCGTATCTGCGTACACAGGCATGCACTTGTTTCAAACCTTAACCAACATTGACTACAAAACAGAGAAAACGGTTGGCTTACTTGCCACTTCTCCACCGAAAATAACGTACGATAGCAGTGGAACAATGATGGCCCAATTTGAACTAAGGTAAAACGCCAGTTTTTCAAAAAATGAAAAAGTAACCTTAGATGATATCCTGTTTTCATTGAAAGTAAACCTCTGCCCTCTTGTTGAAAATTCAGACGGTGCGAATTACTACAACTTTATCGAAACGTTTACCACCATTGATGACCGTTCATTTACCATAACTTGCACTGCCGGCTCAGTGCTAAACGAATTAAGAAGTGGTGATTTTGCCATCCTTTCAAAAAAGCATTACGACAACCTCAACCTGTTACAAAACTTCAACATACATCGTTTAAAAATAGACACTAACATCACAAAAAACGACAGTATACGGCGCTTTGCTGAAAGCTTTAATGCTAGCTTAACGTCGATCACACCTTCTGCATTCAAAGGCAGTGGACCTTATGTTTTGAAAAAATGGCAAAAAGGCGAGCGAATAATTTTGGAACGCAAAACGGATTGGTGGGGAGATGCTTTAAAAGATGAAAACACCTTCTTTAAAGCGAATGCAACAATACTTCAATTTGAAATTATAAACGATAACCAAACAGCTGTAAATGCATTAAAAGCAGGCGAAATTGATGTATTAAACTTTGTGAGTCAAAGTGATTTTGAAAAAATTGAAAACAGTGAAAATATCTCTACTTTAGAGTGCAAGCAGCACGGATACAGCTACATCGGATTCAATTGCAACCACCCCATTTTACAAGATCGCTCCATCCTAAAAGTGATTGAAGCTGCTATTCCTTACCAGAAAATTATTGACATCGTTTTTCAAAATCAAGCTGAATTAAATAGACTGCCCTTAGCATTGCAACAAATTGAATTGCGAAACAACAAGATTGAATTTGAAGGTCAAAATTTAGAAAAAGCCAAAGCCATGCTTACCGATTTAAATTGGGAAGATGCAGACAACAATGGAATTGTAGAAAAACTGATTGATGGAAAAACAACGGAATGCCGCTTAAAATTTCATTACAATGCAGGAAATGAAGAGCGAAAAGCAGTTGGTTTCCTGTTGAAAAATGAGCTAGCTAAAATTGGTATTTCTCTTGAAATATAAGAATTAGAATGGACAACCTATTTAAAAGCTCTAAGAAACAATGAAGTAGACTTATTTATGAGCGCTAAATTAACCATGCCCATTACGCCTGACTTTACAAGTTCACTACATTCATCGTCGGCCAATGGTGGTAGAAATTATGCAAATTATCAAAATCCTGTTTTAGATCGGCTGATTGAAAACATATTATTAAAGTCGAACGAAAAGAACAGAACCGAACTGATCAAGCAAGCACAAATTATTATTGCAGAAGACAGCCCGTATATCTACTTGCTCAGCACCTCAAGTCGTTTTGCACATTCCAATCGATTGAAAAACGTTCTTGTTTACAGTATTCGTCCTCATTTTTGGGCTGCAGAATTGTACTAAATACATGCTAAGCTACCTTGTCAAACGGCTTCTACTTTTTATTCCCACGCTGGGAATAATGAGTTTGATTGTTTTTTACTTCGCCCAATTCTCTCAACAAGATTTGCTTTTGCAGCAAGAAGAAAAAAACCTTCGAAACGACAACAACAGTGCTACTCAAAATTGGACGTTGCGCTACAATGCAGCTCAAAAGAACGGTTTTCATATGCCGAGTTTTTACCTTAGCATTTATAGAAAATCGAGCTGCGATACCTTGAATCGAATTCAAGATAGAGCCATTCGGCAGAACATGGAAAATTGGGCCTACGCTACCGGCAGTTGGCAAGCCGTTAATGTTTTCTACCAAAAGGCGTTTATTACAATTAATCAGTTATCAGGCAAGGAGCAACAATCGTTAATTAAAACGCTTAGAAACGTTGCGCTTACTTCTCGTGATTCTGACGTATTCAGCAACTACCCTATTAAAAACGAATTCAATGCGCTACAAGGTGTTTCTTCTACTATAAATAACTACTTATTGCATGTTCAATGGAATGGAACCAACAACCAATATCATAAATGGATACTCGAACTGCTGCAAGGAAATTTCGGCAAATCAACACTAGACAATACTGCTGTAGCAGAAAAAATTAACAATGCCATTTATTGGACATTGTTGCTCAGCTTCATTTCGTTGTGTATCACTTTTGCCATTGCCATTGCCATTCCCGCAGCTTTTTACAGTAGTTTTAATCCCCGTTCTTTACTTAGCCTTGCTTTCGACAACATGTTTTTTCTATTCTACGCCATTCCAAATTTTTGGATTGCCACATTGTTAATCCTACTTTTCGCTTCAGGCGATTATTTCGATTGGTTTCCAACCTATGGACTGGGTTATGTTGAAGACGATGCCTCTATTTTTCAAATGATACAGTTGAAAACATCGCACCTTGTTTTACTTGTAACAGCTTTAAGTTACGGATCTATCGCTTTCGTGTACAAACAGCTAAAAACTTCCATCGAGCAAGAGTTACAGAAAGACTACATTTTGACTGCAAACGCCTAAGGGTTATCTATTTCAGCAATTAAAAAATACCAACTGTTCAAAAATGCATCGTTCCCTTTAATTACAATGTTAAGTGGAGTAATCCCCGCGCTTTTCTCCGGCTCCTTTATCATCGAATACATCTTTTCCATACCTGGAATGGGCAAGTTGAGTGTTGATTCTATTTTAGCACGAGATTTTGCTACCTTATATGTACTGTTTTGTTAATGGCAACATTTTTTTCTATGCTTGGGCTTTTGGTAGCCGACTTACTCTATTATTTTGCCGACCCTAGAGTTAAATTCTCAACCAAATCAGATCAAAAACAATGAGAACTTGGCGAAAAAATTGGGCAGTTTATTATTTCATTGTTTGGTCGTTAATCGCCATTTTTGCCCCGTTGTTAGCCAACGAATCTAAAGCAGACCAATGGCTAAGTCCAATAATACCCTACTCTGCAACAAGCATTGATTACAATAACACCAACTCTGTTTCACCTTTTGACGACCAAGAGGTAGAATCAATCTATTTCAGGCATTGGCTAGGTACAGATCAACTAGGAAGAGACGTCGCAGCCCAACTTATTTACGGCAGCAAAACGGCTTTCATCATTGGGTTAGGAGTGGTGCTTTGGGCAGGTATTATTGGAATTGTATTGGGTGGTTTGGCCGGTTATTTTGGAGATAACTCCCTAACTGTAAAAAAACGGCCGCTCGTTACAAGTCTAATTCTACTACCCATTTATTTACTGTCAATTACTGTTTTAATTCCTTGGGAAATAAGCAGTGTTAGCGCACCTCAAAAATGGAGCTTCGCCTTCCTGTTTACATTTCTGTTAATAGGAATTGTTATGGTTACAAGTGTTCGATCAAGGCAACAAAAATCTAACATTCCTATCCCCTTCGACCTGATTGTGAGCAGAATTATTGAACTCATTGATGCTATTCCCTTGCTCTTTATCTTGGTCTGTTTGTCTGCGGTAATTCAACCATCATTTGCCTCAACCATCCCCATTATCTCCGCAGTTGCTTGGACTTCAATAGCAAAGTACACCCGTGGCGAAATTATAAAAGTGAACAACGAAAAGTACATTCAAAGTGCTAAAGCACTCGCCTTAAGCAACTATCAAATTATAAGAAAACATATTTTACCAAACGCATTGGCTCCTGTTTTAGTAAGTCTGTCTTTCGGCATGGCTGCAGCAATTTTAGTAGAAGCTAGTTTGTCTTTTTTGGGAATGGGAATTTCGAGTGAAGAAGCAAGTTGGGGCAAATTAGTTGCAGCGGCAAGAAACAATTACCAAGCTTGGTGGCTCGCCATATTTCCGGGTTTAGCCATATTCTTTACCTTGCTCGCCAGCAATAAACTGAGTGAACTTTTCCGCAATAACAGTTAGTCTGGGTATTCAACCCTAACGTGATAAATGCTCATTAGCTTTCGCTTAAACATTTTCTTAATTTCTCGAATGTCTCTAAAGGTAATGTCGGCATTCGCAAACTGAAGTTCTGTTACCTGAGAATCTATAATGTTGTTCACCAACTTCTCAATCGATTCTCCATCGTATCGCGGCAAACTTCTACTAGCCGCCTCTACCGAATCAGCCATCATCAAAACAGCAGTCTCTTTTGAGTAAGGAAGAGGCCCCGGATACCTAAAAAGTTTGGCAGCGTCTGTTTCATCTGGATGATCTTCTATATATTGCTTGTAGAAAAAACGTGTGGTAGTGGTTCCATGATGTGTTCGAATAAAGTCAATGATTACATCTGGCAGCTTATTTTTCTTGGCCAACTCAATTCCGTTAATCACGTGCTCTATAATAATTGCGGCACTTTCTTCTGGCGCTAATTCGCCGTGCGGATTATAGTCAGAATTTTGGTTTTCAATAAAATAATTTGGCATGTTCATTTTTCCAATGTCGTGATACAAAGCGCCAGTTCGCATTAACAACGTGTTACCGCCAATGGCTCGAATGGCTTCTTCTGCTAAATTAGAAACTTGTAACGAGTGCTGAAAAGTTCCCGGAGCCTTCATGTTTAGTTGGCGCAGCAGGTTATTGTTCGTGTCTGCTAGCTCCATTAAAGTTACGTCTGAAACAAATCCAAATATTTTTTCAAACATATATATCAATGGATAGGCAAATAAGGTAAGCATGGCACTGCCAAAAAACCATCCTAAAAACTCCCAATTGGTTGCCTGAAAACTTCCTTCTTGAATTAAGCCAATGCTCAAATAAACAACACTATACACAGAAAACACCACCAAAGAAGAAATGAATAACTGCGACCGATTTCTAAGATTTACGATACCCAATAGCGTTAACATTCCCGTAATCATTTGAATAATGATAAACTCATACGGATTCGGAGCAATAAACCCAATGATTAAAATGGTAACTAGAAAAGTAAAAAGTGCCACTCGAATGTCGAAAAACGTTCGAACAACAATGGGTAAAACACAAAATGGCAGAAGGTAAAGATTGATGTTTTCAATACTCAAAAACATTTTAGCTCCAAAAACAAACAATACAATTAGAAAGAGTAGAAAGACAATTTTTGTATCGCTGTTTATAATTTCCTTGCGAAAAGAATATAAAAATAGGCCCAAGGACAAGATGAGTAAGGCAACCAAAACAGCTTGCCCCAATAAAATCAGGGTCAAATTGCTACTTTCTCCTAATTGTGATTCAAATTCTGTTCGCAGTGAGTCTATAATTTTATACTGTTCCTCTGTCAGCACATCACCTTTACTTGCTACCCGCTCTCCCTTTTGAATCATTCCTAAGGTCGGCGAAATATTTTCAAGCTCTTGCTTGAGCACAAACTCATTCGTTTCTTCATCGTAAGAAACGTTTCGTTTCAAGCAATTTTCTAAAGAATTACCCAACACACGCTGACCCAATTCGTCCGTTTTTTCAATTGAAGTGTTAATGAATTGAAAAGCTGATTTTAAGGTATAAAAACTCGACAATGCTTTAACTACCTCTACGTTATCTTGAACTACGGCAACCTCAAAATCTTGATCTTCTCCCTCAATACTAGTGTGAATCTCAATTATTCCTTGTTTATAAATGGATTCCAACAAGGCCTTCCCTTTCGAAAAGTATTCCGATTTACGCTTTAGCGCTTTATTCTCGTCTAATTCTAAATTCACTATTGCATTCGACCATGCCTTTTCAAACTCAATTGAAAATCGCTCTAGTTCTTCACTTTCTATTCGGCCACTTTTAAAGAAGTAAGGCTTCATTTGGCGCTTTACTACCTTTCGCTCCGACTTTATTTCTTCTTCAGATTTGTAAATAGGAAAGTCAAACGGGGCAATTAAATCAACGTGTTGCCAAGGTTTTCCCTTCTGAAATTCATATTTAAATTTCCCCTCTCTAGGAAAAATAAACACAATTAACCCTACTGATAAACAAAAGAATAACACCTTTAAAATAAAAGAATGCTGGTCTCTAATAAAGCTAATGACTCGATTCATAGATGCATACAATTGAACTACTAAAGTAGCATTTATCTAGCTGAGGGCTGAATAACTGAAGAGAGGTTTTTAACAAGATTGCTTGTAAAGATCAGACCTCCTCTTAACTGATAAAGGATGGATAAAGATCGTGGCTAGTCAGGATTATTTGCAATTTCTCTTTTCACTTCAAAATCTTTTGCATTCTAAAAAAGAGAAGCCTACTGCAAAAAACTCCAATCAATCTTCAATTGATTGGAGTTTTTATTTTACACTACGTTCGTAAGCAAGCTTTACGATTTTAAGAACAGGGATTGGCTTCGTTTCACTCCGCCCATCCTGAGAGGGGGAGCCTACTGCAAAAAGCTCCAATCAATCTTCAATTGATTGGCTTTTTTATTTTACACCTGCGCTTAGAAGTAAACTTCACGCTTGGTGTAAAATAAAAAAGCTCCCCAATTTCTCGGGGAGCTTTTTGCAGCGGAGAAAGAGGGATTCGAACCCCCGATACCTTTCAGTATGCTGGTTTTCAAGACCAGTGCATTCAACCGCTCTGCCATTTCTCCGCGGCAAAAGTACCAAAGGTTTTTATTTTAAAAACAAATTTTTGCAACATATTTTAAATAAATAGTGTCTACTATGTGTAATTTAGAAATATGAAAAAAAGCTTTTCCTTATTAGTGAGCATTTTACTTTGTAATTGGCTTTTTGCAAACATCAATTTTTCTATTGATTTTGCTTCATTTCAATCCGAAAACAAACCGTATACCGAGTTTTATTTATCCATTAGTGGAACTTCCTTAGGGTATGCGCAAGTAAAACAAGAGGGAGATGTTGAACTTTTTCAGGCAAGCATTGAAATGACCTACCTCATCGAAAAAGGAGAAGAAGTAATTGCCTTTGAAAAATTTCAAATTAATTCACCCCTTTATAACCAGTTAGAAGCTACTAACAATCCAATAGACTTATTAGATTTAAAACGATTGGCTTTTCCGGCAGGAGAATATACTTATACAATCATTGCGAAGGACTTAATTAACGAAACTACAGCAGAAGCTTCAGGAACAATAACGCAACCAACAACAAACCACGCAGCAATACAACTGTCGCAAATTCAATTGGGTAATAACATTCAGCCAACGTCTAGCGAGAATCAATTCTCAAAAGTGGGCTACGATATATTTCCCAATGTAACGCACAATTACATTAGAGAAAATAGTAAGTTGAGTGCGTATTTTGAAATCTACAACGCAAACAAAACATTAGGAGACAGTGCCGACTACTTCATCGACATTTCAATTAAAGATGCAGTGAGCGAAAAACTTGCCGGAGAATTACGGGCAATAAAAAGATTGAAAGCAACCGATATAACTGCAAACATACAACCTTTTAACGTGAATAAATTGCCAACTGGCAGTTATGAAGTGGTGGTTGAATGCCGAAACCGAAACAACGAGTTAATCGCTTCGCAGAAAGTTCAGTTTTTTAGACTTAACCCAGATTTAAAAGACATAGAAAACATAGCTATTGAAGGTACTTTTGTAGATTCAATTAAGCGTACCGCACTTTTAGCAGAATACATTAAATCTATTCGAGTAATTTCTCTTGAACATGAAAAAACATGGGCCGACAATCAGCTAAAATATGCTGAACTTGAATTTATGCAGCGCTATTTTCTTAACTTTTGGAGAAATAGAAATCAGCTAGAACCTGGCCGAGCTTGGGAGGAATACAAAGAGAAACTTGCTTTGGTAGATGAAAAATTTGGTTATGGCGGTGTAAAAGGCTACCAAACTGATCGTGGTAGAGTGTATTTACAATATGGTGCACCAAATAATGTTCAAGATGTAAAATACGATAGCGATAACCACCCCTACTCAGTATGGAGGTACGACAAGCTGAGTGAATGCTATAGGGTTGCCCTGAATGGTTTAACTGACCGAAAATTTATTTTCTATAGCCCTTCAAATGAAATGCTAGGATATGAAGTATTGCATTCCAATGTTCCAGGAGAAGTTCAAAATGACCAATGGGAATTCATCCTTTCAAAAAGACAAACCACAAAAAGGCCTGGAACAAGAGAAATGCAGAACCTACAAGGACAAGACAGAGCAAGAGATTTATTTAACAACCCAAGGTAGTAGAGCTAAGTGTACTTGCTTACTTTTGACGCCTAATTTGCCAATATGAGCCCTAGTGTTGCCGTAGTTATTTTAAATTGGAACGGGAGAAAGCACCTCGAAACGTACCTCCCTTCTGTTGTTAAACACTCGGGCGATGCAATTATTTACTTAGCAGACAATGCATCTACAGACGACTCGGTAGCATATACCAAGGAGAACTTCCCTAGTGTGAAGTTTATTATTAACGAAACAAACGGTGGTTTTGCAAAAGGATACAACGATGCCCTTAAAGATTTAACAGAAGACTATTTTGTGTTGTTAAACTCCGATGTTGAAGTAACTGCAAATTGGATTCCTCCTGTAATTGAAGTTTTAGAAACGAAAGAAAATGTGCGTATTGCTCAGCCAAAAATCAAAGCATATCTTCATAAAGAAGAGTTTGAGTACGCAGGAGCAGCGGGAGGTTTTATTGACTACTTAGGATATCCTTTTTGCCAAGGTAGAATATTTGACAGCATTGAAAAAGACAATGGGCAATACAACATTAGTAGAGAGGTATTTTGGGCAACAGGCGCTTGCATGTTCATAAAAGCATCGTTATTTAAAAACCTAAACGGTTTTGATGAACGCTATTTTGCGCACATGGAAGAAATTGATTTATGTTGGAGGGCTAAAAACATGGGTTATTCCGTTTTCTACGTAGCTGAAAGTACTGTATACCATTTAGGTGGTGGCACCATGAACAACACCAACCCTCGAAAAACTTTTTTGAACTTTCGCAACAGCCTTATGACGTTGTACAAAAACGACCAGTCAAATTTTAGACTGTTCAAGTTGTTTTTGCGAATGGTGTTAGATGGGGTAGCATTTTTCAAATTGTTAATATCCTCAGGACCGAAACATGCTTTTGCCATATTACAAGCGCACTTTTCATTCTATAAAATGGAAAAAATTCGCTCCTCTGCTGAAAATCCAAATCTCGCAGGAATTTCTACGTCTAGCATCGTGTGGATGCATTACTTCCGCGGAGTGAGAAAATATTCTCAACTAAAGTAACCTTTCATTTTTTGAAGAAAAGATTCAGGCGGCCTACAAGCTTTTCTTGCTGAATTTATAAAAAACAAGGTAGTTTGAGCTGTTATAATTAAATCATTACCTCTTCTTATTTCATAATCAAACACAATTTTATTGGTTGGCATTGAACTTACCGTGGTTATTATTTCCAACTCGTCATCGTACAAGGCAGCTTTATGATACTTTATTTTCAACTCTTTAACAGGCAACCCGTAACCAGACTCCTCCATACTTCGGTAGGAAACTCCCACCGTTTTTAAGGCATCTACTCTGCCAATTTCTAAATATTGAGGGTAATTTCCATAGTAAACAAACCCCATTTGGTCTGTTTCAGAATACCTTACTCGAAGGGTTGTTTTTGATTTAATCATGTGGTCAAATTACTTTATTTTTTCGTCGAAATTATTTTATAACATAGCATAAAAAAGTTCTAAATCAAGAGCACTTTCATTTTTTATTTCACTTTTTTCTACAAATATTTGTCATGCGTTTAAAAACTAAACCAAATTCGTTCATTTTTCTATTTATCAACAAGTAAACTTTACTTCCATCTCTGAAAAAAAGTTTACAAAGTATTTAACAAATGTTGATTTAGAATTTGAATTGAATTTT
The DNA here is from genome assembly GCA_905479325.1 of uncultured Flavobacteriales bacterium. Taxonomy (GTDB): domain Bacteria; phylum Bacteroidota; class Bacteroidia; order Flavobacteriales_E; family Vicingaceae; genus NORP294. Next base: position 17,276 of record CAJQLW010000053.1, on the reverse strand, counting down.
AGTTAAGTTATCGCAGCTTTATTAACCAAATAAAACCTATAAAATATGAGTAATGATTTCAATCAAGTTTGGCAGAATTGTTTAGCTGTTATTAAAGACAATGTAAGCCTTCAAAGTTATAAAACTTGGTTCGAACCAATTGCTCCTGTTAAATTGGCTAACAATGTGCTTACCATTCAAGTTCCATCTCAATTTTTTTATGAATGGTTAGAGGAGCACTACATTACCTTACTTAGAAAAACCATCAAAAAGGAAATGGGTTCCGAAGGTAAGTTGGAGTACAGCATTATTATGGAAAACGGTGTGAACAACCCAAAGCCGTATACCGTAAGAATTCCAACTACAAATCGACAAGCTATGAAAAATGAGCCCGTTTCAGTTCCTATTGATGTAAATGGAGAAAAAGGAATTCGTAATCCCTTCATTATTCCCGGACTTAAAAAAGTTAAGATTGACTCTCAATTGAATCCTAACTATTCATTTGAAAGTTTTATTGAAGGAGATTGTAACAGATTAGCCCGTTCAGCAGGATATGCAGTTTCAAAAAACCCTGGAGGAACCGCCTTTAACCCATTGTTAATTTACGGAGGAGTTGGCCTAGGAAAAACCCACTTGGTTCATTCCATTGGTATCGAAATTAAAAACAACCATCCGAACAAAACAGTATTGTACGTTTCTTCTGAAAAGTTTACCCACCAATTTATTGATGCAGTAAGAAACAACAACCAAAATGACTTTATCCACTTCTATCAAATGATAGACGTGTTAATTATAGACGACGTTCAATTCTTTAGCGGAAAAGAAAAGACTCAAGATGTATTTTTCCACATTTTTAACCACTTGCACCAAACCGGAAAGCAACTGATTTTAACTTCAGATAAAGCACCGGTGGAATTACAAGGAATGGAACAACGCTTACTTTCAAGGTTTAAATGGGGACTTTCTGCAGATTTACAAAACCCTGAATTAGAGACAAGAATTGCCATTTTAGAAACTAAAATGTACAATGAAGGTCTTGAATTACCAAAAGAAGTAGTTGAGTATTTAGCATATAGCATTACAACCAACATTAGAGAACTTGAAGGCGCATTAATTTCCTTGTTGGCTCAATCATCGTTAAATAAAAAAGCAATTACGCTTGATTTGGCGAAGCAAATGATTGACAAATTTGTGAAAAACACTGCTCGAGAAGTTTCAATCGATTACATTCAAAAAGTAGTTTGCGATTATTTTGATTTACCAATTGAATTGCTAAAATCAAAAACAAGAAAGAGAGAGGTTGTACAAGCTCGTCAAATAGCCATGTATTTTGCCAAAAAAATGACAAAATCAAGCTTGGCAAACATTGGAATGCATTGCGGTGGAAAAGACCACGCGACCGTTTTACATGCTTGCAAAACAGTGAATAATTTAATTGATACCGATAAAAGGTTTAGAGGTTACGTTTCTGATTTAGAGAAGAAAATAAGCATCCAATAAACCAACAGAATTATTAAAAATTTTTTTTTTAACTCTATTGTCTTGCTTTGGTTACCTTAGTAGACAGTAGAGTTTTTTTATTCACACAATTATGAAAGTATTGATGGTTTGCTTGGGCAACATTTGCCGTTCTCCTTTAGCACAGGGTATTCTTGAAAAAAAAGTAGCCGAAAATGGATTAAATGTAATGGTAGATTCAGCAGCTACCTCCGATTACCATGTAGGAGATAAACCCGACCCACGTTCCATTTCAAAGGCTGCAGAATATAACATTGATCTCACCACGCAAAGAGGCAGGCAAATTGAAAAGTCAGATTTTCAAGAATTTGACAAAATTTTTGTGATGGATACCTCGAATTATTCTAATACGGTTGCACTTACCAACGAACTGGAAGAAATTGAGAAAGTTGAAATGATCTTAAACCTGATTAACCCAGGTTCAAATCAATCAGTGCCCGACCCGTATTTTGGAGGAGAAGAAGGTTTTGAAAACGTTTACCGTTTGCTGGATGCAGCTTGCGATGTTATTATAGAACAAATAAAAAATGAGCAAAGCTAAAGTTTACCTGATTCCTAACTTTTTAGGACCAGAAGTTTCTGAAAACAGATCATTCCCTTCTGAGAATAAAGACATCATTGCCTCTCTTTCTCACTTTGCTGTGGAAAACATAAAAGATACACGCCGCTTTTTGGTGCGGCTTGGACTGAAATCGAAAATAGATGAAAGTGAGTTCTATTTTTTAGATAAAAAAAGCGACTGGAACGACATTCAACCAATGATTGAGGCCCTAAAGCAAGGCCATTCAATTGGAATCATTTCTGATGCAGGTTGCCCTGGCATTGCCGATCCTGGTTCTTTATTGGTGAAACATGCTCACATTAATGGCTTTCAAGCTGTCCCTCTCGTTGGTCCTTCTTCCATTTTTTTAGCACTCATGGCAAGTGGCTTTAACGGACAATCGTTTGCATTCAAAGGCTATTTGCATCGCGATAAAGCAAAAAAGGTAAGCGAATTAAAGGAAATGGAGCAATTGGTAAAGCAAAACTTCCAAACCCAGTTATTCATGGAAACTCCCTACCGCAATGAAGCCTTGTGGGAAGTGTTGATGCAAACCCTTCACGGAGAAACTAAATTGTGCGTAGCTGCTAACATTAGTTTACCAAACGAATTCATTAAAACGAGAACAGTAAGTGATTGGAAAAAGAATCCAAAACAAAACTTGGACAAGTCGCCTGCAATCTTCTTAATTGGCTCCTAATTCTGTGTGGTAAAGGGTTAAACCCGAAATGGGTTTTTCTAGTATAGTTCCAACCTGAACATCATATTCTAAGGCAACTTTTCGAATTATTTCTTGATAATAGAATGCAATTGACCCCACCAAATTCAATGGTATGTTCTGGTAATCTGAATACCTTGCAACAATGTTTTCAAAATAGGCTCTAAACGATTGTTGAATCAATTCAGAAACAAAGGCATTTTCTTTGTTGTGAAATGCAAACTGACTAAAAGAAGCTAAATATTTGTTCGGGAATGGCTTTTTATAAAGGTTGTATAAAATTTCGTCTACATTCGTTTTGTACCGTTTCAAAAATCTATTCTCAAGCTCTTCCTCCATCCTTCCTTCAACAAAAGCTTTCAGCACTCTTTTTCCAATGTCAACTCCCCCGCCTTCATCACTTAATACAAAGCCTCCGCTTCTAAATGCTTCTGTAATTTGATCTCCATCAAAAAAACAGCAATTACTTCCTGTTCCTAAGATTCCTGCAACCCCTTTATTCTTTCCACAGGCAGCCCTTGCCGCACCCAACAAATCATGATAAATGTAATTTACTGAATTTGGGAAAACCATTTCTATTCCATCGGCAATCACCTTGCTTCTACTTTCAGAAGAACAGCCAGAACCATAAAAATAAACAACAGTAACTTCCTCTTTGTTAATTGTATTAAACGTTTGATTTAACTCTTGCGCTACTTTTGTTGAATCAACAAAGTCGGGGTTTAAGCCCATACAAGAAAATTGTGAAACCTCTTTTCCATTTACAAGTCTCCAATCCGTTTTTGAAGATCCACTGTCGGCAATTAAAATCATGATTAAGTTCTGTTTATTCTTTTCAAAAATAAGTTAAATAAGCAGTTGCACGAAGCATCGAAAACAAAGAAATTGCGTCTTTACCTTATGGAGGAGTGCAATTTGATTAAATTTACTGTTACTTGAATTATTCTATGAAATTTAATTTTCTGCTTCTCATTCTACTAGGTTCATACCTCTTTTCAGCTGCGCATGAAGGAACTACAGGCAATTCCTATCCATTCACAGAAAACAAAGGACAGTGGCATGAAAATGTTAAATTTAAAACTGAAGTGGACGGAGCAACGATTTTTTTTGAAAAAAATGCATTCCACTATCAATTTATCAGCAAGCCGGATTATCATTTGGGTAATGTTCCTGAAGACGATTCAGTGAGAGGACATGTGTTTAAGGCGCAGTTTATAAACGCAAACGAACAAGTTAAATTGAGTAAGACAGGAACATCTGACTTTTACTACAATTATTATTTAGGCAATGAGGAATCGAAATGGAAATCGGACGTTAGAAGCTTTTCAACAATACGATACCATGAATTATACAATGGAATCGACCTAGAGGTTTATTCTAAAAATGGTTTTACGAAATACGATTACATTGTTCATGCTGGATCTTCTCCCAATCAAATTGCAGTGCAATACAATGGTGTGAAAACGCCTACCATAAAAGATGGTCAATTAATTGTTTCTCATAAACTAGGTGAACTCATTGAAGATAAACCATATGCTTATCAAGTTATTAATGGCAAAAAAGTAACGATCCCTTGTAATTATATCCTAAACGAAGATGGTGTTCTACAATTCGATTTTCCAGAAGGTTACAACAATAAATTAGAACTAATCATTGACCCCAAATTGATTTTTTCTACCTACTCGGGTTCTAGAGCAGATAATTTTGGAGAAACCGCAACTTACGACGATCTCGGAAATGGCTATATGGGAGGAATAGCAGATGGTCAATTGTATAGTTTAACAATAGGGGCTTATCAAACTATTTATGGTCAAGGCGACTGGGATATTGCTATTAGTAAATTTTCTCCTGATGGAAGTAATCTTTTGTTTTCCACCTTTCTCGGCGGTAGAAGAAACGAAACCGTTCACAGTATGGTGGTAGACGCCAATCAGAATCTATTTGTTTTTGGTGCAACCGGTTCAAATAATTTCCCAACCACTACCAATGCCTACGATCGAACATTTAATCCTACTACTAACGGCTTAATTAGAACCGATATTAATGTAGAGTACAGTTTCGGTGCAGATATTATTGTTTCAAAGTTCAATCCAACCGGAACGCAATTATTAGGATCTACCTTCTACGGTGACACAGGAATTGATGGCATTAACCAAAATCCAATAGGTGGAGTGGATTACGATGGATTGAATTTTAATTATGGAGATTCTCACCGGGGAGAAATCATAGTTGACTCTATAGGAAACTGTTACATAGGCACTACCACTACAAGTAACAACTTAACTGGAGCTTTAGGTAGCTACGGTGGCAACCAAGACGGTTTGATCCTAAAATTTGACAGCACCTTAAGTAATTTAATATGGGCAAGATACGTTGGCGGAACTCAGCGAGACGCCATATACTCTTTAAAAGTAATTGACAGCAACAGAGTATTGGTTGGCGGCGGAACTACAAGTTACGATGATTTTCCAGTAACAAACAACAGTTACCAAACTTCCTCACTACAGAACAGAACAGTAAATAGAGAACAAGCTGACGGGTTCATATCCATTTTATCAGCAGATGGAAGAACTATTGAGCGCTCCAGCTTTATTTCTACACCTAACTACGACCAAGTATACTTTGTTGAATTCGATCGATTTAATAACGTATATGCTTATGGTCAAACCCAAGGAGGATTATTTCCCACAGTCCGAGCACCAAGGGCAGATGTTGGAGCAGGTCAATTTATTGTAAAGTTAGATCGCAATCTTGACTCACTAGAATTTTCTACCACTTTTGGAAATGGCGGCGGTATAGGAAGGGTAAATATATCACCTACAGCATTTTTAGTAGATCGATGTCAGAATATTTACGCAGCTGGCTGGGGCGAAGAGATTATTCGGCCTGTTACTTTTGGTGACCCAGGCGAAGGAGATAAATCTATTACTAATATGCTAGTAGTAAATAATGGAGATCCAAGTATACCAACATCAACTAGTTCAACTGATGGCAACGACTTTTATTTATATGTTATCAATCGAAATGTAGATAGTGTATTGTATGCTTCCTACTTCGGTGGTAGAGGGCAAAATAGCCGAGATCATGTAGACGGAGGTACGAGTAGGTTTGATAAGAATGGAGTAGTTTACCATTCGGTTTGCGCTTCTTGCGGAAGCGCAAACAGCACTGACTTTCCGACTACACCTAATGCATACAGTAGAAGAGATAATAGCAACAACTGTAATAACGCTCTATTTAAGCTAGACTTTGAAATTTTGATTCGAGCCGATTTTAGCATAAACAACAGAGATATTTGTTTAATAACAGGAGGCATAGACAGTGTTACCGTTACCAATTCTAGTGTAGGAGCAACGAACATTACTTGGGATTTTTACGGTGATACAATCGTCTCAAATTTTACAGATACGACCATTTATTTCACTTCTCCCGGCAACTTTATCATTCGTCAGGTAGTATTTGACTCTATTTGCGCCATCGGCGACTTTCTAGATTTAAACGTGGTAGTTCGACCTGATGATATAGACCTTACCATTGAGTTTGACAGTTTAGTTTGTTATTCAGATTCCACTGAAATAAGTGTAAAATCTAATGGCAAGGCAAGTGAATTTCGATTCTCTAGAACGAGAGATTTCAATTCACCCATTAATACAAATCTCACTGATTCAATCTACAAAACTCAGCTTGTTGCAGGAAACAATACGTTCTATGTACAAGCTTTAAATCCGTTGACCAATGCTTGTGAACAAATAGACTCCATTCAAATTTTTTATAGCCCAACCAATGCTAGTGCGAGTGTTTCTGCGAGCACCGTTTGCGAAGGAACCCCTATCCAGTTTAATGCCAACGTATCAAATGTCGATACGTTTTTATGGAGATTTGGCAATGGCCTTAATGACCCGAACTTAAATCCGAATTTTTCCTATCCAAACCCCGGGAGTTACACCGCCTATTTTGTTTATGAAAACAGTTCCTGCTTACAAAAAGACTCCATTCCATTCAATGTTCAAATTGTAAACAATGACTTACGGATTAACAGCCCATTAGATACCCTATTTTGCGGAACTGGCGTATTTAACATTTCCGTTCCAAGCTCGGGAACCATTACAAACTATCAGTATAGTTCAAATCGACAATTCTCCGATCAGTTAAATTCTAGCAGCACGGTGAACTCCTTTTCCATAAACCAAACAGACTCTTCTCTCTATTTCATTAAGGTAAGTAACAATTTTTGTGAACGAATTGACAGTATTTTGGTGGAATACATTGAATATGATTTTGATTTAGGTCCTATTATAGATTCTGCTTGTGTTGTTCACGCTCAACCGGTTCAAGCTACTGTAATTGGAGCAGATTCATTTCAAATAGTAAGCAGCAACGGTGCTTCATTCACTAACAATCGAAACCCCTTAATTGTATTTACAGAGCAAGGAAACTACACCGTTAAATTACTTACTTCCAATGCTCGTTGTAATCGAAAAGATTCCATTGTAAGAACCATCAGCATTTTCAACAATGTTCAACTAGGTAGCATACCTGACACCATGCTGTGCATTGGCGACTCAGTTTCGGTGACCAGCAACAGCAATGGCACGGCAGCAAACTTTGCATGGTCTACCAACCCAGATTTTAGCAACCCCTTTGCTTTTGGAACTGATAGTACCCTAAAACTTTCGCCCAATTCTACTACGAGATATTACCTCCAAGGCATTAACTCCATTTGTTTTGACAGAGATACCTTTGACGTAGACATTGAAGACCTAACCATAGACGTCAACGACTATGAGAGTTTCTGCATTTACGATACCATCGACATTCGCGCCATTGTAACTCAGGCTTCTTCGCCTTTGCAATATTCTTGGAGCCCGGCTGACAGTATTTTGTCACGCTCCGACCAAATTTCCATTCGAATTGCTCCGCAAACCAACCAGTTCTATTACCTAAAAACTGAAAGCCAAACTGGATGTGAAGATTATGATACCGTTGAAGTTGAAGTCAATCTCCCGGCCTTTGACGATGCGTTTATTTTCGGAACCGATTCCTTATATAAAGGCCAACAAACCCAACTTTCTACCAACAGAAATGGCAATAATTTAGTGTACCAATGGGAACCTGCAGAAGATCTAGACAACCCAAACAGCCCAACACCGAACACCACTTTAGATTCTAGTAAAACCTACAAAGTAACCATAACCGACTTAAATACAGGCTGCACAGTAGTTGCTTTTAGACGATTGAGAGTATTTGAAGTGAACTGTGCCGAACCCGATATCTTTGTGCCAACTGCATTTTCTCCCAACTCAGATTTAACCAACGATGTTCTTTATGTTCGAGGTGCAAACATCAGAGAATTAGAATTTCAACTATTTAATCGCTGGGGTGAATTAATTTTTGAAACCAATGAAATAAATAGAGGCTGGGATGGAACTTACAACGGAAAGAGAGTAGATCCAGGCGTGTTCGTTTATCAGCTTAAAGCCATCTGTTTTGATGGGCAAGAGTTTATTGACAAAGGCAATATCACTTTATTGAAATAATGAAAAAGCTCTTATTTCACATATTGTTCTTAATACTATCGAGCACCCTGATTGCACAAGACATTCACTTTACACAATTCAACCGTTCGTATCAGAACCTAAACCCGGCCTTAGCGGGAAGCTTTGTTGGCGACTACCGTTTCAATGGAAATTTCAGAAATCAATGGGCTTCAATATCTGAACCTTATAGAACATTTTCTGCGGCTGTTGACGCTAGTCACCCAATAGTACAATTGCCCCAATTGGGTATTGGATTGGTATTCATTAACGATGAGGCTGGAGTTGGAGGACTTAAAAACACTGCCGTCAACAGTAATTTTTCATACAGTATAAAAGTGGACCAAGATTCAACGTGGATTGCAAAAACAGGATTACAATTGGGCTTCTCAGTTCGGTCCGTCAATTTTAACCGTTTCACTTTCGACAATCAGTACACCGGCAGAGTATTTGACCCCAATTTGTCAACTGGAGAAGATTTTGAAAGAAACAGTTTAACCCATTTGAATTTAGGAACAGGATTTGGTCTTGAACATCGACTATCTTCTACAGATAAGATTGAAATCGGCTTGTCGGCCATGAATTTAAACAACCCCAATTTAAGCTTTGACAATCAAGCCGCCCGACTCGATGTTCGAACAAATTTTTACATTATATCTCAATTTCAACTCAATGATCAATTGAGCTTACTTCCCTCCTTACTTTGGACTAGTCAAGACAAATACAGGGAGTTTTTATTAGGCTCGGAACTAAGATACCGTTTCGAAAACCAAAGTTCGTTTAGCAACCTTTATGGAGGACTATTTATGCGTACAGGTGATGCATTGTTGTTTACAGCAGCTATAGATTACGACAATTGGAACTTAGGACTGAGCTACGACGTTAACTTTTCTGAATTACAAACAGCATCGAACCGAAGAGGAGGTTTAGAAATTTCAGTAACCTACATTTTCAAAAAATACGTTCCCAATTTAAGACGATACAAAGTATGTCCAACCTTCATGTAAAAACGAGCCTACTTCTCACCATCTGCTTCTTCCATGCTTTGACTAGTATTGGGCAGGCGGCAGATGCTACCTTAGATGGAGCTGAGCAACGATTTGCTAAGGGAGACTACTTTGGCGCATTGTATGAATATGAGCGTGCAATGAAAATTGATTCGATGAACGCCGCTGTGTTATTTGGCTATGGGAAAACCCTAATTGCTGTGAACAACCCCAAAGAAGCAAGTATTTATTTAAAAAAAGCGCGTGCTTTAGATGACAAAAAAGAAATTGATGAAATTGGATATCTACTTGCCGAATCGTACCGACTAGCCGGAGATTACCGGAATGCTAGAAAATATTACAACTATGCTCTTACTCCATACAGAAGCGAAAGAAAGGAGTTTATGTACAATAGAGTTAGCATGAGTAAAGATGCAAACACTTGGGCGACAAAACAGCCAGAAGTCACCGAAACCATCAATCCTTTGGGAGGCACCATCAACTCATCGTTTTCAGAATATGGTGCACAAGTTCGCGACAATAAAATTTATTACTCCTCATTGGTTGCGGATAGCACAGTGCCCGGCAACGTTGTTTTTGATACCGACTATTTTGCTAAAATATATGTTTCAAGTTTAGAAGATCCTAGTAATAAAGAAGCTCTTCTCTTCTCCAATCGTGACGCTATGACATTTAAAAACAAACACATATCGAACCCTAGTTTTTTTAACAATGAATTATTTTTTACAGCTTGCGACACCAACTTTACCTGTGAAATTTATAGGGCTAAAGTAAAAGGGAACAAGTTTGTACAGGTGAAAAAGCTGAACAAAAACATTAACAATACTGTAAGCAACAATACCCAACCTCACGTTGTCCTCGAGAAAAATGACACGGTAATTTATTTTGTATCGGATAGAGATCAAGGCTTTGGAGGGTTAGATATTTGGCGAGCAAAAAAAGAAGGCTTCGGCTTTGGAGAAGCAGTTAACGTGGGTAATACCGTAAATTCACCTGACAATGAAATCACTCCCTTCTTCGATGTAAAAAGTCACCAATTGTTTTTTAGCTCAAACTGGCACATTGGTTTTGGAGGTTATGATATTTTTAAAAGTGAAAAACAAGGCATTCTATTTAAAAATCCTGAAAACTTAGGACGCCCCATTAACAGCAGCTATCACGATTATTATTTCTTTCCCTATCAAGAGCTTGCCGTACTCAGCTCAAACCGACCAGACGGAAATGCAGACGGCACTGGTACTTGTTGTAATGATTTGTTTGAGATAAAGTATGAAAGAGAATTATTAAAAGAAGAAGAGAAAATAGAGAAATTAAGCATCGCAGAAACGAAGGTAAATGAGGAAGAATTAAATAAATTTCTTCCCCTTTCACTCTATTTTCATAACGATAGCCCAAAAGCAAATTCAGATGAAAACAGCACCAATAGCAACTTTATAGAACTAGCCACTGAATACGTAGGATTGCAAGGCAAATATGAAAAGGAATACATTAGTACGCTAGAAAGCGATGAAAAAGCAATTGAAGAAGAATCGTTGAGTGACTTTTTTGAAGAAAAGGTAAACACCGGAAAAGAAAAGCTACTCGAAATTACTCCACTCCTTCTGAAGGAACTTGAAAAAGGCAATGAGATAGAATTAGCAGTTCGAGGATACGCAAGTTCTCTTTCCACATCTGAATACAACTTAAAGCTGGCATCTCGAAGAATTCAAAGTTTATTGAACTACCTCAACACAGCAGAAAATGGGGCATTTAAATCATATCTTAACTCAGGAGAACTGAAAGTAAATAAATTACCGATGGGCGATTATGCTGTTTCTAAAGTGCAAGATGAGAACAACACCTTAGCTGCTATTTATAGCACAGAGGCTGCTTTGGAACGAAAGATTGAAATAATTGCCCTGAAAAGTTCAAGTAATTCCTCTCTCAACAAATCTGAGCGACCTAGATTACAAATTTCTAAAGACAAATTCTTGGCCATCTATGAACCGGGCTCTACTGTGAAGAGAGGGTTTGTATTAAAAAATACCGGATCAGACACGCTGAAAGTCTATCAAATTGTAGCTGATGACCAACTTGTGAAAACAAGTGAAGTAAAGTACATTCCTAAAAATAGCTCTGAAAGAGTAGTTGTTGAAATTTTTACAGGAGACTTAAAAGCCGGTACCACAACCGTGGAATTATTGTTGATTACAAACGACCCTGCCAACAACTTAAGGAAAATTAAAATTGAATTACGACCAATCAATTAATTCGAAACAAGTAAACTAGCAAAACCCTCTGCTACTACAACGTTCTGAATCTTGTGCATTTGCCGGGTGTATTTTTTATTATAGTCAAATCCTTTAATACTTTTTTTGTACTCGATTAATGCCATTGGGAAATCCAAAATAGAATAATCTACGTCTTCTTCCTCTTTAATTAAGTAAACATTAAAATCAAAATCTTCAGCTCGTATTTTAGAAGTAGTGATTGCTTTGGTATTGATGATCACTCTTTTGGTAACAAAACCCTCTTTAACAAACTCTAAGGTATAGTGCTTTGCTAATGGCGCGCCAACTGAAAACTTTGCTTTTTGGTTTGTTTTGTAGGTTGAAATCAACTGATTGTTGTCGTATAGGCGAACTGTCACTCCATCTCCTTTAGCGTTTTCTAAAAAAACTCTGCCGTAAAAAATGTAAGTAGCCTCATCCTCTTGTTCTGATTGACTTTGTCCAAAAGCTACTGTTGTAGCAATTAAACACAAAACCATCAACCCTATTTTATACCTCATGCTTTCAAGTTATTACAATTGAAGTCTAAAGATGTAGAAATAAAAAAGGCGAAAACTTATGTTTTCGCCTTTTCAGTAAGATTGTGTTGTTAAAAACTATTCGTGTCCTAATCTGTACAACATTCTTGTGTGCATTGACAAAGCGTCTCGCAACGATGGTATGTTGTGGTAAGGAATATTAAATTCTCTAGCAGTTCGTTCTACAATTGGAGCAATTTTAGAATAATGAACGTGACTGATGTTTGGGAACAAGTGGTGTTCCACCTGATAGTTTAACCCACCAACAAACCAAGAAAGAATTTTATGCTTGCCTGCAAAGTTCAGCGTAGTATTTAGTTGGTGAACTGCCCATTGGTTCAGTACACTTCCTTCAGTTGGTACTGGGTATTCTAACTCTTCCATAACATGGGCTAACTGGAAAATACCAGCTAATGTAAATCCTGCTACAAAGTGTACCGTTAAAAATCCGATAATTAATTGCCACCAAGCAATGTCCATAAGCATTAACGGCACTACAATCATGTAAATAAAGTATACAATTCTAGTAATGATGATTAATGTCATTTCTTTCTTTAGGTTTGTTTTTAATTGCTTTAACAATCCCATTTTCTCGTAACGAATAATGTCACCAAAATCCTTTTGGAAGGTCCAAGATAGTGTCATTAAACAATACATAAACCAAGCATAAATGTGCTGGTATTTGTGCATTTTCTTTTTCTCAGCATGTGGCGAAAATCGAAGAACGTCACCTGGATTAATGTCCTCATCGTGCCCATCAATGTTGGTAAACGAATGGTGCATAATGTTGTGTTGCGCTTTCCAGTTGTTAATGTTTCCGCCTAAAAAGTTAATCGAAAATCCTAAAAACTTATTGAGCCACTTTTTCCGAGAAGCACTTCCGTGGTTCGCATCGTGCATTACTCCAAAGCCAATACCGGCCATTCCTAGACCCATCATTAAGCAAAGGCCCCATTGTATGTAAATGTTAGTGACTACACCCGACAATAAAAGGAAATAAGGTGCTGTGTAAATGGCTAGCATGGCAACGGCCTTAATTTTAAACTTAATTCCTCCTGTTTTAGAAATGTTTTTCTCTTTGAAATAATTGTCAACCCTCTTCCTGAGCGTTTTAACAAATTCGTTTTGGCTTGGGTTGTTAAATCGAATTGGTTTTACTTTTTCCATAATTATAATTGAAGCGCTAAAGTTACGAACTATACGGTTAAACTTTAGCTGATTTTTATCATGTTTCAACAGCACATTGGTTATAATTGTACCAATGAAACGCAATAGCAAGTTTATTTTAGGGATTCCTAATGATATCTTTTTATTGTATTTCAACAACTTAAACCCCTATAATGTTTTGAATGAATTTCTTTTTTCATCAGGAATTAAGAACCAATGAAGACAAACTGATCAAGGATAATCCACATTTTGGAAACGAAATACCACAGCAAAATTGAAACAATTTAGTAAACTTTGGTAAATAAACAGGATAAATAAGTACTTACAAAAAGCTGAAACGTTACAAAACTGATGGATATAAAAAGTCAATTACTTGTTGAGCATTCAAAAAAGAATACGGAGCTGATTAGAGTCTTTATCGGAGATGATCCATACAGAGTAGCAGCTTTACTTCACTGCTTTTTTAGCCAAGAGGTAAAAGTTAGCCAACGAGCTGCCATGGTCGTCTCTGCCGTTTTCGACAATACACCAGCCGCACTTGTTCCTTACACAACTCAACTCATTGACAATTTAATAAACAACACACAGCACATTGCTATTAAGCGGTGCACCATCAGAATCTTGCAATTGATAAAAATTCCTGAAGATAGAATGTCGCTCGTTTTTGACCTCTGCTTACAAAGCATTGTTGATGTGAAAGAGCCCATTGCCATAAAAGCATTTAGCATGTCGGTAGTGTTGAACATTTGCAAAAACCATCCTGAATTAAAACATGAAGTAATTCCAATTCTAACCTTGGAACTTGAACGAAATGAAAGCGCGGGTGTTTTAAATCGCGGAAGGAAAGTGCTGAAAACCTTGCAAAAGTTAGATTAGGAATCAGATTTAAATTCTGCATGCTAAAAAAGACGAATTTTATACTCCATGATTCATTTAAAAAGCGGACTCATTTTCTTAATCACTGTTGGTAGTTACTTAGCCGGTGCTGCACAAGGCTATTGGGAACATTACAACGGTAACAATGGACTATTTCAAAGTCAATTAACGGGAATTGTAATTGAAGATGAAGAAAACATTTGGTTACTCTCAGATTTTGAATTGTCGAAATTTAATAGCCTAACCAAACAATTTGGACCCACTTGGAATACAAGCAATTCCAATCTAATCAGTCAGAATTATGCCAACTTAATTCAAGCCAACGATAGAATTTGGTTTTCGCACGGCAACGGGCTCACTGCAATAGACAGCGGTAACTTTATCAATTACACCACTGCAAATGGGCTTTTGAGTAACGACATTAGAGATTTAACAGTAGATACTGCCGGTAATTTATGGATCGCGAGCCCGCAAGGGGTATCTCATTTTGACGGTACTACTTTTGTGCATGACACGAGTGTTTCAGCCTATCACATTGCCATAGACGACTCCAATCGAGTTTTCATCATCAACAGAAGATTCAACATCCTGTTTAATAATAATGGCCCGTTTTTAACACATCAAGTTTTTGATGGAGTTTCTTGGTCTACTCCTGTTGTTACAGGAATTGGAACCTTTCCGGTAGGTATCTTAAACCTTAAATTTCATCAAACCAAGGAAGGAATATTCATAACGTCGAAAGATTATGATGCAGGAGCTTATAAATTAAGTTATCCGTTCCACTTAGATAGCGTTCCTCTCTTCTACCCTCAGCACAGCAACAACACAACCAGACCTTTTAGAATTAACAACATACACATTGATGATTATGATAGAAAATGGATCATTAGCGACCAAGATTTAGTTCTATTTTCTGGTATTGATAGTGCGCTTACTCCCCATCACCTAAATCCTGAAGTACAGAAATACTCGGGTACATTTCTGGGAAACGAGATTGTAACAAGCAAAGGAAACCTAATGGTATTCAGTTGTAACTCGGGTTTGTTTTTAGGGTATAACATTCGGCAACCCTCGCTTGTAGAAAGAGAATTAGACAGCAATTTAATTCGCACCAGTATTTCAAGTTTAGGTCCTTTGTTTCATGATTTGGCGAATATTAATCCATTATTTGAGTTTCCAAGAGGCAACAGAACCCACGGCATTTATCAAGCACAGTTTATACATGCGCATAAAAAAATAACCGAATCGTTTTTTGAAACCAACTTGGTTAACCTATTTGAACGAACCCACCAAATTGGACCTGTAAGTTCAAAAGCTTTATTTGATCGAGAATGGGTTATACGGATGACGAAAGCAGAAATTGACCTGCACATTATCAATGCGAATAACAGAGGATATTCCGCGCCTGCCAACATAAAAAATTGGCCAACAGCCGGCAATTTAGGCTTAGGTATAGGGTTAGAATTAGCTCCTTTTGTAGACATTGACAACAATGGCTGCTACGACCCTGACATTGGTGACTATCCTTATATAAAAGGAGACGAAGCGCTATATTGGATCAATCACATTGGGAATTTTGAATACCACGGAATGTTGTATTCATTTTATGATTCGGCAAGTACAGATCTACAACAAACGGTTTTTGTAGATTACACAATTTACAATAGAGATACGGTAGTTTACGATTCAGTAAAGTTTGGAATGTATGTGGATTTTGATTTGGGCAATGCCGGAGACGATTATGTAGGTGCCGATAGCGCTGTATCAGGTTTCTTTACCTACAACGCAGATGCTTTTGATGAAGGCGCTAATGGTTACGGTTTTTCTCCTCCTTCACTAGGTGTGCGCTTTTTAAATCAAAAACTTGATGGTTTTGTGAGCTATGCGAATGGAAACAACTACAATGGAACACCTCTTAATTCTCAGCACATGCACCATTATTTAGATGGAAAATGGCGAGATGGACTTCCAATTTCTAGTGGAGGCAACGGAAGAAATTCAGGTGGATCAACCACTAAAATAATGTTTTCAGGAGACCCTTCAACAGGAACCGGTTGGACAGAGTTAGGCCCTCCAATGCAATTGCTTGGCGACAGAAGAGTAATTGGCAGTATCCCTTATTTTAGTTTGGGCTTAAACGGTAAGAAAACCATTTCGCTCGCCATTAGTTATGGTGTAAATAACACATCAACAGCAATTGCTTCGGCAGTTCCAGCCTTAAAAAATACTTGGAACATTGCCAAACAAAAATGGGATAGCACCCAAACTTCAGTGCCAAGTTACGTTGCACCATCTTGCACGTTGTTAACGCCCATTAGTGAAAACAGAGCGGAACGAGAGCAATTTAAAATTTACCCCAATCCAAGTTCAGGAGTAGTTTTTATAGAAACGAGCAGTTTTGCAGCAAACAGCACGTTGCGAATATTTAACAGCAATGGAAGCCTTCTTTTTGAGCAACTCACAAACGGTAGCACCATGCAATTCAACTTTTCTGACTTACCAGAAGGAATGTATTTTGTGCAATGTGGCGAAGTGAGCCAAAAGCTAATTTTACTGAATCATTAAGCACAATGAGTTCATCCTATTTGTTTCAATCGGCTCGTTTGGGTTTTAGAGTGTGGAATGCAAAAGATTTACCAGCCTTTGCTGAAATGAATGCTCATTCAGAGGTAATGCAGCACTTCCCTGCGCCTCTCAGCAAAAGCGAAAGTAAAAAAAGCATGGAGAAGCAAATCTCCGACTTCAACAAAAATGGCTTTTGCTATTTTGCCGTTGACGAATTGGCAAGCGGCAAATTGATTGGTATGATTGGCATGTCTAATAAAGATTTTCCATCTTCTTTTACTCCTGCCATTGACATTGGCTGGCGCTTATCGAACAAATTTTGGGGCAAAGGCTACGCTGCAGAAGGAGCTCAACGTTGTTTATCGTTTGCATTTGAAGAGTTGAACTTAAAACACATCGTTTCAATTGCCCCACTTGTAAATGAAAACTCTATTCGTGTAATGCAAAAAATAGGCATGCATAAATTACTCGAATTCAAACACCCGCAGCTTACAGAACATAAAAATTTGGTACATTGCGTCTGCTATGAAATCAAATCTAACACCCGATCACTATCTTGATATTAATCGTACCTCTTGGAATC
>CAJQLW010000052.1 GCA_905479325.1 uncultured Flavobacteriales bacterium | reverse complement strand
TAATCACCTTCGGTACTTTAATAAAGTCAGAGTCTTTATCTGGAGCATTTTTCAACGCTTCTTCCTGAGTGATACTTTGAACTACTTCATCTTTTCGTAGCTCAGCTTCTTCTTCAAGCATGTAAATAAGTGGTTCTACACCTTCAGTATTTGCATGAGACAATTGCTCAACAAATTCCAACATTCGATTCATATCACCAGTGATCTCTTGCTTTTCAGCTTCGGTAAACTCAAGCTTCGATAAGCTTGCAATTCGTTCTACGGTTTTTATATCTACTGCCATGTTGTTCGTTTTTAAAATAACTTAGTCCAATTGAGATTCTATTGCACTTTTTGTTTCTTCTCGCAAAGTTAGCAAATCAGATGCTTCATTTTTTGGGAAAATAGGTGGGTGAATGTACACCCTACTTTTTCCAGGTCGTGTTCGTGCAAAAAATCCCCAGTCGTCTTCCAGCAATTTATAATTATCCTTAAACGTAATTGGAATAATGGGTGTATTGGTTTCGGCTGCCGCATAAAATGCTCCGTTTTTAAAGGGCTTCATTTTTGGCGTAGTGGTTGGTATTGTTCCTTCCGGAAAAATAACCAAATTGGTTCCGCCTTTTAGTTTTTCACAGGCGTTTTTAATAGCTTGGTGGGCAGCTTTGGGGTTAGCGCGATCTACCAATAAGTTCATTTTTTTAAAGTAGATGTTAAACACCGGAACACTTCCGAGTTCCTTTTTGCCAAGGAAAATGAAGTACGTTGGGAAAGCTGCGTAAAGCAATAAAATGTCCAAATAAGAACTGTGGTTGGGGCAAATGATGTACGAGGTGTTATTATCGTTGGGAATGCTTCCGTGAACTTCTTTTCGAATACCAATTAAAAATAAAATAGTCTTTGCTTGAAAACGAATGAGTTTAAAACCGGTTTGAAAATACTTTTCATTACTAAGTAATACCAATTGAATGGGATACAATATGATAATTACCAACATAACCACCAGAAGGAAATAAATTTTCCAGATGTAAGCAAGTATGGCACCAATGTATTTCATGATGCCAAAAATAGGTTTAATCCCGATAAAACACTTAAAAGTCGTTTACTTCGTATCTCTTTTGCCGGTTTATATAAAAATGAACATTTTAGGTTTATCTGCTTTATAGTTAAGCATCTATATTTAGCTGATTTTTAATCCGAATTAAAATGGTAATGGCTATAATTGGTATTTTTGAAGCATGGCAAGAATACTAACAGGAATACAAAGTTCAGGACAGAGCGGAGAGGTTCACTTGGGAAATATCTTAGGTGCAATTGAACCGGGTATAGCGCTTTCAAAAAAACCTGAAAACGAAGCATTTTTCTTTATTGCGGACTTACATTCACTTACCACAGTGAAAGATGCTGAGGTACGAAAAGCGAATGTTTATGCTGTTGCCGCAGCTTGGTTGGCTTTTGGGTTTGATACCGATAAAAATGTGTTTTACCGACAGTCTGATGTACCTGAGGTTTGTGAATTAACGTGGTATTTAAATTGTTTTACGCCATTCCCGATGTTAGCAAATGCTCATTCGTTTAAAGATAAATCGGAGAATTTATCAGATGTAAATGCGGGTTTGTTTGATTATCCGGTGCTCATGGCTTGTGACATTTTATTGTATGATGCAGAGTTTGTTCCCGTTGGTAAGGATCAAAAACAGCATTTGGAAATGACTCGAGACATGGCAAGTTCTTTCAACCATAAATTTGGGGAAACTTTTGTAATGCCCGAACCGCTAATTGATGAACGAGTGATGGTTGTTCCGGGAACGGATGGACGAAAAATGAGTAAGAGTTACAACAATTACATCAACATCTTTTTGCCCGACAAGCAATTGCGAAAAGTGGTAATGAAGGTAGAGACCGACAGCACACCACTAGAAGAGCCTAAAAATCCCGATACCTGTAATGTGTTTGCCTTGTACGCTTTATTGGCAAACGAAGAGGAAATTGCTGCTATGCGCGAAAATTACCTAGCGGGAAATTATGGCTACGGACATGCCAAGCAAGCTTTATTTGAATTAATTGTTGAGCGCTATGCCACTGAAAGAGCGAAGTATTTTGAATTGATGGAAAATAAAGCAGCCATTGATGAGTTATTGCAACAAGGCGCAGCAAAGGCTAGAAAAGTAGCTCAACCGGTTTTGCAGAAGGTGAGAGCGAAGTTGGGGTTTAATTGATTTGGGGTTGTTTGAGTTTTTTAAAAGTAGAAGAGAATACTCAAGTAATTATTTCTTGGTGTTCATGTTCGTTTCAATATGTTTAAGTTGCTCAGATCATACAATTGAAGAACATTTAATCCAACTCAACAAAATAAATAATCAAATTGATACAGACGACTGGCAAGTAACATTAAACGCCCATTCAGAAACGGAATCTTTTTTTGGGCTAAGGAAGCAGGTTTCAGACACAACTATTTCGTTGGGTTTTTCTTGTTTGAGAAAAGATAGCGGTATCTATTACATTATTGATGGTTTTACGAAATCGTTTGAAAATGATGATTTATACCATGAATGGTCTATGTACAATTATGATACTTTGTATTTTTTTCGCCGTAGGATTGGTTTGAAGAATGACAGTGTGCACTTTGTGCCGATTGATTCTCTCGATTTTACTGTCGGTAAGTACTACTATGTTTACTTGCATAATGGCGTAAATTTGGCACAACAGCAATATTTTATGGTTCATAAAGATTCACTTCTAAAGATTAGAGGGAATAATTTGCCTAATTTACCAGAAGACAAATATGATGGTTCAACTTCTTCACCGCACTGGTTTTTAGATGAGCGCAGCGGATTATTATATGATATGATTTCTGAGAAAGTAGTTGAAAATTGAAAAACCAGCTGGCGCGGACTTGTAGCCCGTGTCTATAGTTATTTACAACTTTTAATTCTAATGTATTTAAAACAAGTGGTGGAGACAGGAATATTGCATTCCCTCACTCAAATTTAGTTCCACGATTAACGCTAAAAGAGTAGGCTTAAATGGTTAATTTTAGTTTGCACGGACAGCATGTCTGCGCTAGCGGGGGCAATAAATGGGGCACTTGTTTACAGCTCAACAATTCAGCAAACAAGCCAACATAGCATTGAGCTTAAAGTTGAAAGCGGAATTTACTTTGTGGAAATTGGTGAAGGAGCGACTCGAAAAGTACATAAAATTATGAAATTGTAGATAGTGGTAGTTTTTTATTTAGAAGCCTTAATATCCTGCACCATCAACTGTAAATTCACTCTGCCTTGCCACTCGTTTTCTTCAATGTGGTAAACTACGTCAAAGGCTTGTCCGCTGCGCAGTAACTCGTATTTGTCACTCAAATTAAAAGCAATGGCAGGCACGCTTACATTATTTTGCTCTGCATTAAACTTTAGGTGATTTTCTCCAACAATTTTACAATAGCTACCAGTCACGTTTTTAGAAACAAAAGTTGGTTTCATGTTCTGCGGACCAAAAGGAGCGAACTGCTTCAGTATTTTAAAGTAGCTTTTTTGAATGGCTGATAGTTCTAACTCAGCGTCAATTTCAATTTCAGGAATCAATAATTCAGGGTCAATACTGTTAGCCACCACCTGCTCAAACTTTTTTTGGAAAGCAGGAACGTTCTCTAGTTTTAAGGTCATGCCTGCTGCGTATTTATGCCCGCCAAATTGTTCGAGCACATCGGTGCATTGGTTTAAGGCATCATAAACACTAAAGCCTTTCACAGAGCGAGCAGAACCCGCAGCCATTCCTTTACTTTCTGTTAAGATAATGGTAGGCCGGTAATAATTCTCAATACACCGAGAAGCGACAATGCCAATTACCCCTTTATGCCAATCCTTTTTAAAAAGCACAGTGGTTTTCTGTGCTTTCAGTTTTTCGTCGGCCTCAATCATCGCAAGGGCTTCCTTGGTTATGGTTTTGTCTAGTTCCTTGCGATCTGTATTTTGTAAATCAATGTAATTACCTCCTTCATCGGCCAATTGAGGGTTTTGCGAAAGCATGACTTCTACCGCTTTGTTGCCGCTTTCTATTCTTCCCGCTGCGTTAATTCGAGGGGCTAGAGTGAACACCACATCGGTTACGGTGAGTTCTTTCTTTTTGTTGTTGGCAATCTCCAACATGGCTTTAAATCCAGGTTGTGGGTTGCGGTTTAGCTTTTTTATTCCAAAATGGCAAAGCACTCTGTTCTCTCCAGTTATGGGAACAATGTCTGCACAAATACTAACGGCCAAAATATCTATCAAAGAAAATAAGGTATCTGCATTGTGCTCTTCACTTTCTGCCCACGCCTGCATAAATTTAAATCCAACGCCACAACCAGAGAGCTCTTTGTACGGGTATTTACAATCGGTTTGCTTTGGGTCTAATACCGCAACTGCATTGGGAACGGTATCTCCTGGCAAATGGTGATCGCAAATGATAAAATCAATTCCTTTTTTATTGGCATACTCTATTTTTTCTACCGCCTTAATTCCACAATCGAGTGCAATTACTAGAGAAATATCATTTTCTTCGGCAAAGTCAATTCCTTGATAAGAAATGCCGTAGCCTTCTGTGTAGCGGTTGGGAATGTAATAGCTGAGGTTTTTGTAGTAATTCGACAAGTAGGAGTAGACCAGTGTAACCGAAGTGGTTCCATCTACATCGTAATCCCCATAAACTAGAATGTTTTCATTGTTCTTCATGGCCTGTTGCAGCCGCTGAACTGCTTGCTCCATGTTTTTCATTAAAAATGGAGAGTGCAACTGATCAAGCGAGGGGCGGAAAAAATCTTTGGCTTTGTTAAACGAATCAATGCCGCGCTGAATTAAAATATTGCAGAGTGATTCGTCTAGATTGTTGAGTTCTTGAGACAGTTTTTTAATGGCTCCAACACCTGCTTTTTCTGTAATCTTCCACCTTTTTTCCATCACATAAATTTAGAAAATATTGCGACGAAATTCTAGCTTACTTAAGGGTTTCTCTCCAAAATGGTAACACCTTCAATACGCTCATAAAAATGATAGTTATTTTGAATTCTTTGATTTGTTTCAAAGTAATGTTTCAGTTTATCGTACAAAATGAACTTGGGGTTTTTATCCAACATTCGATTCATTTCTTGCTCAGTATCTAGCTGAAAAGCTCTGTGATGTTGAAAAATGATGGTGGGGTGTACGTATTTTGTCGGTGGTGTTAGGTCAAGGAGGTAGTGAGCCAATTGTAGATCTTTATCGGCTAAAATGAAGTCATTTTTAGTAAGGTGTGGAGCCAGTTTGGCTGTAATTTGTTTTATGGGGTCTGGCTTAACCCAAAAGTAGGACTGGTTTACAATTCCAACGAGCAATGCCACCGCAACTGAAAGGCCGACTAACTTGGTTTTGGAATATGCAGATAATGGTTTTATTGAAAGTAGACGGTTGAAAGCAAGCGGCACAATTAAGCTCAAAGGAGGAACGAGTTGCAGATAATAATGTTTGAAAGGTTTGCCCGGTAATAGCACCACAATCCAAGCTAATACGAACCAATAAACGGCTAACCTTCGCGTGTCGGCGTTTATTTTTTTATTGAATAGAGCATAGTAGAATAGCAAAATAAAAGGAATGTAGCCTACATGAAAATTTAGAAAAAATGAGAAGTTTTCTGATGCCGTAACTGCTGAAGAATAGCGACTTGTTACTCCATATATTGTTTCGTAGAAATCATCAAACCTACCGTTCATAAAAAAGTAGAGATGAATAATCAGAAAAGGCAATAAGACGCCAATAAGGCCTAACAGAAACTTTAGCAGTTTTGAGCCAAGCTTAGAGAAAATTGACTTTTCGAGCAAGAAAAACAAAGAAAAGGCTCCGAAGCCTGCAAGCACTAAATATTTAAAAATAAAACCAAAGCCAATCAAGGTGCCACCTATTAGCCACAAAGTAGGCCGATTGGATTGCTCAGCTTTAAATAAAACGGTAAGTCCAGCAAGGGCAAAAAAGGAAAAAAACAACTCTGTATTTACAGCAAGGCCGTATCGATAACAGCTAAAAATCACGATGTAACTCAATCCGGTAAAAAAGGAAATCGTTCGATTAGAACCTAATTGTTGAGCAATTAAGAACAATAAAAATGCTGATAAGCTAATGATTAAACTGCCTAAAAGTCGAATGGCAAAAATGCTTTTGCCTGCCAACGTTTCAACCAAGCTAAAAGGTAAAAAGATGCCTGGCGGTTTGGTGTCAATTACATCGGTGTAGAGTTTTGCTCCTTTATTTAACTCATTGGCAATAACCAAGTAGGTGGACTCGTCGTGGTCGATTACTGAATAACTAAAAGAAAGTATTCTAAACAAAACAGAAAGTACAACGAGAAGAGCGAAGACTTTCCAATTGGATTGCACACAGTGCTGAAAGTAGGTTGTAAGCTTCTGAATCATTTTATTACTTTACCGATTTGCCTCCAACAACCAAAACTATTTCTCCTTTTAAGGTGTGTGTGTCGTAATATTGAATTAATTCTGAAAAGTTTCCTCTCACCGTTTCTTCGTGCAATTTGCTGATTTCTCTACTAACACTGGCTTGCCGTTCCTCGCCGAAAAATTCAATTAGTTGTTTTAGCGTTTTTACTAAACGGTGTGGAGATTCGTAAAAAACGATAGTTCTTGTTTCTTCAGCAAGAAATTTTAAACGAGTTTGCCTCCCTTTTTTGTGCGGCAAAAAACCTTCAAAAACAAATTTGTCGCAAGGCAATGCAGAGTTGACCAAGGCCGGGACAAATGCTGTGGCTCCGGGTAAAGTTTCAATGTCAATATCATGTTCTGCACAAGCTCTCACCAATAAAAATGCGGGGTCAGAAATGGCTGGTGTACCTGCATCGGTAATGCAGGCCATGCTTTCGCCAGATTGTAATCGTTCAATTAAAGATTCAACTACCTTATGCTCATTGTGTTGGTGATAAGAAAGCAAAGGTTTTTTAATTTCGTAGTGTTTCAAAAGCTTACCACTTGTCCGAGTATCCTCACATAAAATTAAATCTACTTCTTTCAGAACTTCCACAGATCTAAATGTCATATCAGCCAAGTTGCCAATGGGTGTAGGAACGATAAAAAGCTTTGCCATTTTTCTCAATTAAGGCTCAAAAGTAATTCTTTAAAAGCAAAGCTAATTTCTGATTGAGTTGAAATAAAATAGCGTTATTTTGCAGCATGCAGGTTCAACTATCAGCTGTGATTATTACATTCAATGAAGAAAAAAACATTGAGCGTTGTATTCTTTCTGCCCAAAAAGTGGCTGATGAGGTAATCGTGCTGGATAGTTTTTCAACCGATAAAACCGTCGAGATTTGCCAGGACTTAAAGGCCAAAGTTTATCAGCACAAATGGCTAGGATACTCAGAGCAAAAAAACTTGGCGAATGGATATGCGAGCAACGAGTATATATTGTCCTTAGATGCCGATGAAGCCCTTTCTTCGGAACTAGAGTCGGAGATTTTAAAGGTAAAAGCCAATGGGTTGAGAGGAGTTTATCGGTTCAACCGTTTGACAAACTATTGCGGAAATTGGGTTCGCCACACCTCTTGGTATCCCGATGCGAAGATTAGAATCTTTAGCAAAAAGGTTTGTTATTGGAGAGGGAATATTCACGAAGAGCTATCTATTCAAGATCAGCAAATAACTCATATTAAAGGAGACTTGTTGCACTATTCATTTTATACAAGGAAGCAGCATTTATTGCAAATTGAAAAGTTTAGTAGTTTGGCTGCAGCAGATTTACATCGGCAAGGGCGAAGTATTGGAATGGTAAACCTATACTTGAAGGTTTTTGCCAGATTTGTGAAAAATTATTTACTGAAACTAGGCTTTTTAGATGGAGTTGCTGGATTTGATGTGAGCAGGTATTCGGCATATGCAACGTATTTAAGGTATACCAAGCTGCGTGAGTTAAACAAGAATAAGTTGACATGAAGAAGAGAGTGTTACAAGTTGTAACTGCGCTAAGCTGGAGAGGTGGGGAGCAACAGGCGGCCTACTTAATAGAGGAACTGAAAGGAGCAGTCGATACTTTTGTGCTTTGTTCTTTGGGTTCTAAAATGGAAGCATATTGTAGAGAAAACGAGATAAACCATTTCACTCAAGCAAAAAAGGGAAGTATTGATTTTTCCTATGCTAAAAAGGTGAAGAACGTTTGCCAAGAAAACTCTATTGACTTGATTCATGTGCACGACGCACATGCGCACACATTTTCGATTTTAGCAGCGAGTATTTACGGAAATAATACACCCATTATTTTAAGTAGAAGAGTTGACTTTCCGATAAAGAATAATGTTTTTTCTCGCTATAAATACAACCACAAGCAGATTAAAAAAATTCTCTGCGTCAGCGATACTATAAAGCGAATTACAGCAACAGGTATCAATGATTTGTCAAAATTAGAAACCGTTTACTCTGGAATAGATTTAAAGAAGTTTCAACCTTCCACCGGTATTTTGAGAAAGGAGTTAAAAATTAGTGAAGATGTATTTTTAATAGGAAACACTTCTGCATTAGCGGATCACAAAGACTACTTTACCTTTCTGGATGTAGCAGAAAAAGTAGTTGCAAGCCATCCAAATTGTCATTTTGTTGTGATGGGCGATGGGCCTATGAAAGATGAAATACTAGCTTTCGCAGCGGCTAAAAAATTAAATCATCGGGTTACGTTTACCGGCTTTCGAACTGATATACCCGAAGTGCTTGCAGAGTTAGATTTATTTTTAATTACCTCGAAGACAGAGGGCTTGGGGACGTCAATTTTAGATGCTTTTGCTTGTAAAGTTCCTGTAGTTGGGACCGCAGGTGGTGGAATTATTGAACTAGTAGAAAACGAAAAGACTGGCTTGCTTTGCGAGGTGAAAAATGTTCAGCAACTTGTTGGAGCGGTTGAGCGAATAATGAGTGATGCTGAATTGAGAAAAAAATGTGTGATTGAGGCTCAAAACAAGGTACAATTGTTTTCAAAACAACAAACGGCTCAAACTACGCTAAAACATTATTTAGAAGTTTTAGCTCTATAGTTGTTCAACCCAAATACAATTAAACAGTAAAAAGAGGCGTACAGCGTTATGCCGGCCTGAGTTTCTAAGGTATCCTCGGTTATGAAAGAAAGACTCATAATTAGTATAAAAACAATGCCCAGTATTGGGTTGTTTTTCACGGTTAAAATAGGGTAATAAACCGAAAACAGTAGAATGACAAACCCAACAATACCAAAGCAAGCTAAAAAAGTAAGGTATTGATTGTGTGCTCTTTTTCTATACTGTTCGTCGAGTTTTGTGTTTCTTAATTCGTATTCGTTTTTAAAGGCGGTTTTAATGTCTCCAGTTCCAACTCCCAGGATTAAATTTTTCTTCACTATTGCCATTCCAACTTTCCAGTATTCTAAACGCATAGCAATAGAATAACCACTTGCATTTCCTGTGCGCTGGTATTCGTTTAGTTCGTAAAAAGTTTTATGTAATCTGTTTTTTAGGCTGTTGTGATGCAGGTAATAATTGTTTGCTACTCCGTTTTCTATGGCTTTTATTTCGTTGATTGTTAAGGTAGAAAATGCTAAAGAATCTTTTTTTAACCCTTTTGAAGACATGTATCGATACAAGCGCTGGACAATTGGATTGTCATATCCTCTCTCATCTTTAAAAGGTATTGTACTCGCTTTATTCCACTCTCTTTCTATTTCACCTCTGGCAATAAACCTTCTGGTGTATACTCCATTTTCTTTTCGCTGGTCTTTGCCTTCATGGCTATACTGTTCGCCGTTCACAGTAGTTGAAGGGCTCATATCTTCTTGGTCATATTGAAGTTCTAACTGAGTTTTAAAGTCTTCGTAAACTTTAAAAGTTTGATTAGCTAGAAATGCAAAAATGACAATACTAAGGGAATAATAGAGCCATATGGAAGTTAAATTTTTAAAGATGGCTTTTCTTTTAATAATGGAAAGAATAAAAATTACTACACCTAAAATAATGAGTCCCGTTATTAACTGAAACAACACCAGGCACGTGGCAAACCAAATGGGTAGTAAAATATTAAAAGCCTTAAAGGGTAAAGGTTTGTACCATAATAATAAAATTGAAGCAAAAGCTAGGTTCAGCCCGTAACGAATGTGAGAAATGTAGATGGACAATTCTCTTTTATCGTGAATTTCTGGCCCCCACCAGCTTAAATATTTTCCAAGGCTGGCAATGGTGAGTACAAAGAGTGTTGTCGCATAAATTCCCAAAAGTAACTTCCATTCAACAAGTCTTAATTTCTTAGTTGTGCCAATAATTATAGGAAATGCAAGTAGCGGAAGTTTAGTGGTGATATCTTTGGAGGCATATTTATAATCGACCGTCCACAATAGACCTAAGAGGTGAACTAAAAAGAGCAGGAGAACTATCCAGATTAGATGGTTTTTTTGAAGTGTTTTCAACTTCCGTTTAAATTCAAACTCTATGATCCAGTTGCCAATGATAATAAATTGGCCTATACTCATCAGTATATTTGACCAACCCAACCCACATAAAATAGTAGCCCAACCCAGTAAGTATAGGTTCCTGTGGTTTAGCCACATGGAAATTGAGTGCTGTGGTTTTAAAAATATATTGAGTAAGCCCAAAGGTGTTATTTATTGCCAGTAAACGTTCCGGCTAATATTTCATTGTATTTTTTCTTGTTTTTTAATACTTCCACCGCTTCTAAAACATCTTTATCGGAGTTTAGAGATTGCTCAATTCTGCCATCTTGATAATAGTATCGTGAAATAATTTCATTTTCCAATAGTAGCTTAATTTCCGATTTAAATCTAATCAGGTCCTCATCCTTACTAGGCGTTAATTTTTCTAATAAGGCTGTGTATTCATTTTCAGCATGTTCGAAATACTTTTCTTCTTTTGCAATTTTTTTCAATTCTTTTAATGCGTCTTCGCTTTGAGTAGAGTAAGAGTATTTTTTATCGTTTAAATAGCTGATAAACTTGCTATATTCTTCATCGGTGAGCTTGAAATCTTTTGCAGGAGCAATGGTGGAATGATTCAAATAATACTCAGTGGCATAGTTGAAAACATGAAAGTTCCTCATTAAAGTAGCAGTAAGCATGCTGAGACTTTCTTCTTCTGTAAAAATGTCTGGTTTTATGCCTTTCCCATCTTTTACAGGCCTTTTGTTTACAACAGTTTTAAATGAGCCAATTAATGAATCAGGCACCGATTGAGCTTTGCCTAAATCGTTTTTGTTGGAATAATCAATTCGCTGAATGCATCTGCCGCTTGGTATGTAGTACTTTGCTACCGTTACTTTAAGTTGTGCATTGTAACTTAATGGCCGCGTTTGCTGAACCAATCCTTTTCCAAAGGTTTGTCGGCCTATAATTACGGCTCTGTCGTAGTCTTGCAATGTTCCAGAAACAATTTCAGATGCGGAAGCAGACCCCCCATCTACCAAAATAGCAACAGGAATATTTACATCAATGGGTTCTTTTCTAGTGTTATAAACAGCATCCCATTTTTTTAGTTTACCTCTTGTTTCAACAACTTTCTTTCCTCGGGGTATAAAAATATTTACAATATCAACTGCCTCAATAAGCAAACCACCACCATTGCCTCTAAGGTCAAAAACGAGTTCTTTCATTCCCTTTTCTTTCAAATCGTTAAAGGCGGCAATGAATTCTGAAGACGCGGTTGCTGTAAAGCTGCTTAGTTTAATATAGCCTATTTGATCATCAAGCATCTTGTAGTAGGGCACATCGTTGATCTTAATATTCTCCCGAACAAGTTCTTTTACCATTGGCTCAGGTGTATTTGGTCTTTGAATTGTTACTTTTAGAGCGCTTCCTGATTGACCCCGTAATAACTGCGAAATTTCACTGGAATTTTTCCCATCTACTTTGTTTTCGTCCACTTGTAAAATAACATCACCTGCCTTTAAACCCGCTTTGAATGCAGGGAAACCCTCGTAGGGTTCAGAAACGATAATTTGGTTGCTATCTTTATGAATCAGCGCTCCAATTCCGCCATATTGACCTGTTGTCATAAAACGATAATCTTCAATGGCCGACTCAGGAATGTAGTTGGTGTACGGGTCTAAGGATTGAAGCATGGCGTCAATTCCGGTTTTCATTAGTTCTCCCGGTTTGGTGTCGTCTACGTAATAGGTGTTCAGCTCTTTTAGCAAAGTACTGAAGATGTCTAAGTTTTTCGACAATTCAAAGTAATTGTCTGCAAACCCAAAGGAAAGGAAGGTTGAAACCGAAATGGCAGCGGCTATAATTATTTTTTTAGTCTTTTTCATGGATAATTTTTTTAGGAACAGGGTCGATACCACTGCCGCCCCAAGGATGACAAGATAAAATTCTTTTTGTTGCAAGCCAAAGCCCTTTGAGTGGACCATGAACTTGGATGGCTTCAATGCTATATTCTGAACAAGTGGGCATATACCTGCAATTTGCTCCTAACAAAGGAGACAGTGCAACTTGGTATACTTTTACCAGAAAGATTAAAAATTTACTGAGAATTTTCCGCATATATTGCCTGCAAACGTTGTAAAGTTATGATTATTTTCTGCTCTATAATTTGGTAGTTAACAGCTTCTTTTGAAATAAAAATGAGCATAAAATGCAGTTGAATGTGCTGCTTGTTACAGGAATTTTTCAGCTCCTTTCGGTTTAGTCGATATGCTTCTTTACAGCGCCTTTTTAATAAATTTCGGTCTACAGCCTTCTTAAAAAGGCGCTTTGGGATACTAACTCCAAATTGCACGGGTTCTTTTTCAAGGTTCACATTTTTACGATGAATTACCTTAAACGGGAATTCATTAAAACTTTTACCTTCTTTAAACAGCAAATTGATATCGTCTCTTTTAGAAAGAATTTCATTCTTTTTTAAAGTAAATCCCTCGTTATTCATGGTGCTTAAAAATAAAAAAAGGCATTGACTCAATTGAGCAATGCCTTTGAAAAAGTTTAAGAAATTTTTATTTCTTACTATGTTTTTTAATGTACTGTTCTAGTGCCATTGTCATAGATGGAGCTTCTGGCTTTGGTGCGGCTATGTTAATTTCTAGGCCGGCACTTTCTGCAGCTTTCGCTGTTGTTGCGCCAAAAACAGCAATTCTTGTATCGTTTTGCTTAAAGTTTGGAAAGTTCTCGTAAAGCGATGCAATTCCAGCAGGGCTAAAGAAAACCAATACGTCGTAGTTTACGTCTGCTAAATCAGATAGGTCACTACAAACAGTTCTGTACAACATTGCTCTTTCAAAGTTGATGTTGTTTTTTTCCAAAACCTCAGGAATATCTTTTTTCAAAATATCTGCACAAGGAAGCAAGAATTTTTCCCCTTTATGCTTTTTGATTAGAGGCATCAAGTCTTCCATAGTTTGTCTGCCGTGAAAAATCTTTCTTTTTCTGTAAACGACATATTTCTGTAAATAGTAGGCAGTTGACTCAGAAATACAGAAATACTTCAAATCATCTGGCACATTATATCTCAATTCTTCAGCAATTCTAAAAAAGTGATCTACAGCGTTTCTACTGGTGAAAATAACTGCTCCAAATTCTTGAATATTTACTTTCTGAGTTCTGAATTCTTTGGAATCAATACCTTCAACATGTATAAAAGGCCTAAAGTCAACCTTTACTTTGCATTTGTCTGACAAATCAAAATAAGGGGACTTTTCTGTTTCCGGTTTGGGTTGAGAAACTAAAATTGTTTTTACTTTCAAGGTGTAAAATTTTTATAATTAGTAACTGTAAGAGTTGAGATTATAAACTGATTTTTATCCACTTTGCGATAACCAACCAGGGTAGAATTTCAAAGGTGCAAAGATAAGCAATTATGAAAAACAAATGCTTACCATTTTCAAGACCTATCACAACGCCTCTAATTAATTGAAATATAAGGATTAAAATAAGCATTGCTACCCCGGCCTTTCCAATTATTGAAATATCTAACGGTGCATAAACCACTAAAGATGTCAAAATGAGAAATACAACACCAGCATATTTATTAAATAAATTTGACTGGAACAGGTATTCCTCCACAACTGCTTTTTCATCCCAGAGCCAACCACTGAATTGGTAGCAACCAGTTTTTACAATCAAGTACACGGCTAATGGAACTGTAAAAAACAAATATTGTTTTTCAACTGAAGCTTCCAAGTTGAAAAGCTTGGTATAAATTAGACTGAAAAACAAAGGCAACATCAATATGAAGTTAAGGGTCATTAAAATGTTTGCCGGGTGTGTGTAGACCTTTTCGTAGCGTATGATTTGTTTCGAAAGTTTCCAATTGCCAAGTGTTTTATGCAACATGGTAAAACGCTTCCGATACACTGAACGAGAAATGGCCAGAAAAGAAAAACCAATTAAAAGAACTGCAATCACCCAACTGTTCGTATTGGAACTCATCGGCTCTCCGTCAAACCTCTTTTGTGGTGGTTGGAATATTGATTGATGAATCATCAATGTATCTACCCAATCAGATGTGTAATCTACTTCCCTTTCTGAAATTGGCTTCAGACTATGATTGACTACTGAACTGTTTTGGAGGGTATCTTGCACAAGATAATTTTAAGTGAAACAAAATTAAGGTTTGGCTGTCTTTTTGAGAGAGGCAAAAACTTCTTTTTATGACTAATTTTGCACAAAATAGATAACAAAGTATTATGGCTAGTGATAGATTTCAAGCACCCGATTATTACCTATTAGACGATTTATTAACGGAAGAACATAAGTTAATCCGCGACACCGTTAGAGAATGGGTTAAAAAAGATGTTTCTCCTATTATAGAAGATGCAGCTCAAAAGGGTGAATATCCAATTCATTTAAACAAAGGCATTGCAGAGCTAGGCGGTTTTGGTCCTTATATTCCAACGGAGTATGGTGGAGCAGGCCTAGATCAAATTTCGTATGGTTTAATAATGCAAGAATTTGAAAGAGGCGATTCAGGTTTACGATCTGCCGCGTCTGTTCAAAGTTCTTTGGTAATGTATCCTATTTACAATTATGGAAACGAGGAACAAAGAAAAAAATACCTGCCAAAATTAGCATCTGGAGAGTGGGTTGGTTCTTTCGGATTAACTGAGCCAGATCATGGGTCAAATCCAAGTGGCATGATTACCAACTATAAAGATATGGGAGACCATTATTTATTGAATGGAGCAAAAATGTGGATTACCAATTCACCAATATGCGACGTTGCTGTTGTTTGGGCAAAAAATGAAGAGGGAAGAATTCACGGATTAATCGTGGAAAGAGGAATGGAAGGATTTACAACTCCTGAAACTCACGGTAAATGGTCGTTAAGAGCTTCTAGAACTGGAGAGTTAGTTTTTGATAATGTAAAAGTGCCAAAGGAAAACTTGTTACCGAATAAATCTGGTTTAGGCGCACCGCTAGGTTGTTTAGATTCTGCTCGGTATGGTATTGCCTGGGGAGTTATTGGTGCTGCTATGGATTGTTATGATTCTGCATTGAGATACGCTCAAGAAAGAATTCAGTTTGGAAAGCCAATTGCAGCATACCAGCTAACACAGAAAAAATTGGCTGAAATGATTACAGAAATCACAAAAGCGCAGTTATTGACCTACCGTTTAGGGCAGTTGAAAAACGAAGGAAGAGCAACAACACAACAAATTTCAATGGCCAAACGAAACAATGTTGATATGGCGTTGAAAATTGCAAGAGAGGCAAGACAAATTCATGGTGGAATGGGAATTACTGGAGAATATCCAATTATGAGACACATGATGAACCTTGAGTCAGTAATTACATATGAAGGAACACATGATATTCACTTATTGATTACAGGAATGGACATAACTGGACATTCAGCTTTTAGAAGCGACGTTTAGGATTTGAAAACATCATATTATAAAATCCATCTCGAATTTCGAGATGGATTTTTTTTGTCTGTTTTTTAACTTAATGGATAAATAAGTCCATCGAGTTTGAACTAAGTTGTACAAACTTACTTTACTGCGAATGGTTTTCATCAAACAACATTTTATAATGGATCATTATAAAAGGGTATCTTATTTCTAGCGAAGTTGAATTATTTTAAATCGCAATAGACCTATAATTATTTATAGATAGTATATTACCCCTAATAATCCTGCAACTCCAAGTACTATGGTATAAGGTAGCGCCATTTTTACCATTTTCCCATACGATAAACCAATTAAAGGAGCAATAGACGATGTAAGTAGAAATAAGAATGCTGCTTGTCCATTTGGAGTTGCAACACTTGGTAGATTGGTCCCTGTATTGATTGAAATCGCAAGCTTTTCGAAATGAGGTCGATCAATCGCGCCGCTCTGAAAGGCCTTATCTACTTCGCCAATGTATACCGTTGCTACAAAAACATTATCGCTAATTGCAGATAGAAAACCGTTGGCAGCATAAAATAAACTAGGTTGGTTTTTAAGGTCTTATTGAAGTGCCCATTCTATTATGGGAGAAAATAAGTGTTGATCATGAATCATAGCCACAATTACAAAGAAAACAAC
>CAJQLW010000051.1 GCA_905479325.1 uncultured Flavobacteriales bacterium | reverse complement strand
TGAAAAGCCGCTATTATTACTGCCTTCATTGTCAGCATTTACGTTGATTATTTTTTCAGGCTCAATTAGTGTTTTTTTCAAGAAAGAACTGATGCGTTTTAGCTCTTCACTTTTTCCAACAATGGCAATGCGTTGCGCTTTATTGGTGCTAAATTTTCTAATTTTCGTTACGTGCAGTAAGTATCGAACTAATGGAATAGCAAAAGCTGTATAAAGTACCGTAAATAAAATAATTGCTCTAGAAAATCGATAGTCTTCACTCAGCAGTGAATACATCATCAATACCAAAGCAGAACCGCTGAAAACACCACTTACAATTTTCTTAAAAGAAGTAGGAATGCTAAAAGCCCCGTTGAATAGGTTTGAAATAAGGTAAATAGTAATAATTATTGGAATTCCAAATGTTTGAACTTCTTCAGGGTAAGCTCCTCCTTCGATAAACTTTACATTGTCTTCGTAGTATTCTTTAAAAAAATATACTACACTGCCAATAAATACGCTGTCAACTATTGGAAGTAAAAAGTGCTTAATTGTTCTGGTTAAAACTGCTAAGCCCGCACGAATGTAAATTGCAAAATTGATAAGGGTAGAAAAGAGTTGGGCATTTTTGTTAGAGA
The DNA here is from genome assembly GCA_905479325.1 of uncultured Flavobacteriales bacterium. GTDB lineage: Bacteria > Bacteroidota > Bacteroidia > Flavobacteriales_E > Vicingaceae > NORP294. Next base: position 3,630 of record CAJQLW010000051.1, on the reverse strand, counting down.
AGTGCTTTTTAGCAAAGATGGCCATGGCTCTGTAAAAAACAAAAACGTAATTAATACTGCTTTTTTTTGTACTTTCTCCTTTGTAGTGAATGATTTGTGTGTCTGCTAAGTAGTGGTTGGTATAGCCTGCTTGTGTTATTCTGTAGGAAAGGTCAATATCTTCTCCATACATGAAGAAGTTTTCATCCAGCAGTCCAATTTCGTCTAAAACTGATTTTCGCATCATCATGAAGGCTCCACTTAAAATTTCAATTTGGTGGTTTTCTTCTTTGCTTAAATGACCTAAATGATATTGTCCAAATTTTTCAGATTTTGGGAAAAGAGCTGATAATCCAAAGATTTTATAGAAAGCAACTGCGGGTGTAGGTAATCCTCTTTTCGATTCGGGTAAGAAATTTCCTTTTCCGTCTAACATCTTAACACCTAATCCCCCGGATTTTGGATGAAGATCCATAAAGTTACAACACACTTTAAACGTGTTCTCTTCAACAACGGTATCTGGATTGAGTAGCAGCACATAGTCTCCCTTTGCCTCTTTAATTGCTTGGTTATTCGCTACTGAAAATCCTCTATTGTCTTTGTTGGCAATAACTTTTACTTGAGGAAATTTTTCTTCCAGCATTTTCAAAGATCCATCAACTGAATTATTGTCAACAACAAAAACCTCAAAATCAATTTCTTTTGAAGAACTGAAAACCGAGTTTAAGCAGTTCTCTAAAAAGTATTGAACGTTGTAGTTAACAATAATTACACTAAGCTTCATCTTATCTTGCTAAGGTGTTTTCGTAGGGAACTCTATTCAGCAATGAGCGGCCAAGTGTGAGTTCGTCTGCATATTCTAATTCATCTCCAACTGAAATGCCTCTTGCTATAGCAGATATATTTATGGAGTAATCTTTAAGTCTTTTGAAAATATAAAAATTGGTTGTATCGCCTTCCATAGTTGTGCTCAATGCCATGATCACTTCTTTAGTAGCGCCTTGAGCTACTCGTTGCACCAATTCTTCAATTCTTATGTCTGAAGGGCCAATTCCGTCCATGGGAGAAATAATTCCTCCTAGAACATGATATTTTCCTCGATATTGTCCGGTGTTTTCTATTGCCATCACATCTCTAACATCTTCCACAACACAAATTATGCTGTCGTCTCTCAACCCGTTTGAGCAAATAGAGCACACCAGCTCTTCTGAAATGTTATAGCATTTTTCACAATACTTAATTTCATTTCTCAGTTTTATGAAGGCTTCGCCAAACCGATTTACCTCTTCCTTCTCTTGCTTTAGCAGAAAAAGGGCGAGTCTCATAGCTGTTCTTTTTCCCACTCCCGGAAGAGAAGAAAACTGCTCAATGGCATTGGCTAAAAGTTTCGAAGGGTATTCTTCCATGGCGTTCAAAATTACGATTCTGAAAAAGGAATTACGAATTCCGAATTTTTTAATATCGAATGATAAATCTAAGAATTAACAGTGTTTGTTGGTTTATAGAATCTGCGCTTTTAAGTAGTCAATTTCTGTTTGAAAATCCAAGTCGTTGGCGAGCTGAAATGCTTTGATTTTAGACTTAAGATTCAGTAAAAACTGTTGGTGTTTTGCACTGTCTGGTTGAAAAGCTCTATGTTGAAGTGAAATGTTGAATTTTTCGATTTGTTGGTTGAGCAATTTAGTGCCTTTGCTGAAGTAACTGTCAGAAAAGTACTCCCAAATGTAATCTACCGCGAATTGGTTGGGGTGAAGCAAATCATCTTTGAAAAATCGGTAGTCTCTTAAATCGTCTAACACGATTTCATATGCCGGGAAATAGCTGCAGTTTATATTCTGTTTGCAAATTTCGTTTACTGCTAAATGAAGGGTTGATTTGCTCAGCTGATTTTCATGAAAGCCATCTTTTAAGTGGCGCACCGGGCTGATGGTAAAAATGAAATGATGTTCTGGATAGTTATTTTCTAACTTATTTTTCGTGATATTCCAGGAGTCTACTATTTCATTCACTGACAATAATCTTTTAGTGAATAATTTAGAAGGCTGTTTGTGACAATTATTGGCAATCTCACCATCTGCAACTTTTTCATACACCCAAGCAGTTCCGTATGAAAGTACGATCGTGCTTTTTGCCTTTAAATGCTTTTTTTGTTTGTCAATGGCTATTTGCAGATTTTCTTGAAAACCTTCTTTGGTATTTGAATTCAAAACAGAATGCAGGTCGTAAGAAAAGTGAACGCCTTCAATCATAGTTGGTTCTGCTTCAGTAGGACTGTTTAAACTAAGAGTTTTGTGAATAGAAATGGGGTTGTAACTTATTCCAAAGGGGTTAACTATAACAGGAAACTTAAGGTCCATTAACTTTTGTCCTATGTTTTCCGCAAAACAAGACCCTGTGAGATAAACGCTAGATTGGTGATTCAACCCTAGAGTTTGTTTCGTCGGGATTAATGTGGTTCTAAAATCTCTCTGCATAGGTTAATGATGTGTTTTCTTGGATCACGTAAAACTCCTTTTTTCAATACAATTTCTCGGAGAAGTTCTATGAATTTCTCGTTTCATGTTCTTTTGCAAATTAACTACTTTTAGATTTCAGATTATGGAAAAACGAGATTTCGAAAAAATAGACAAAGAGGCTGCACCAGAATGGAAGCGAAAAATGCACGAAATTATTTTTGAGGCAGATACGCCAAAGGGTAAGTTGTTTGATGTGGTACTGTTGTGGGCCATATTAGCCTCAGTAATAGCGGTAATGTTAGAAACTGTCGATTCTATAAAAACAGCTCACAGAGATTTCTTAATTATTCTAGAGTGGGTTTTTACCATTCTTTTTTCAATCGAGTATGTTCTTCGGCTGATTTCCATTAACAAGCCTTGGAAGTATGTAACCAGTTTTATGGGAGTTGTTGATTTGCTTTCGACGATACCAACTTACATTTCGCTTTTTGTAGCGGGTCCGCAATATTTGTTGGTCATTCGTACCATTCGACTGCTCCGAGTCTTTAGAATATTAAAACTAACCAGATATATTTCTGAGGCGAATGTTCTTAAAAATGCCCTTCGACAAAGTGCAGTAAAGATTACTGTTTTTATTGGAGGAGTTGTTGTTTTGGTGTTGATTATGGGAACCTTAATGTACATTATTGAAGGGCCTGAACATGGTTTTACCAGTATACCTACTTCTATGTATTGGACCATCGTAACCATAACTACGGTTGGCTACGGTGATATTGCGCCAAGCACAATGATTGGTCAAACGTTAGCGTCCATCATTATGTTACTTGGTTACGGAATAATCGCTGTTCCTACGGGAATTGTTGGCGGAGAAATTGCTCGTTCAAAAATGCCTAAACACGAGAACGAAGTTTCAACTCAATCTTGTCCTCATTGCTCAGAAGAGGGGCATGACGTGAATGCAAAGTATTGTAAATACTGTGGAGAGAAGCTGTAAGTTCAATTGACAATTGTAGTATTTACAATTTACAATGGTCAATTCTATAATGCTTGACGTTTCAAATGTTGTTGCTTATTGGCTCATAAAAGCGGTAACTTGTAATTTTTCGTTTAAAACGAGCAGAGCGAATATGCAATTCATTAAATAAGCTCAAACGTCAGTAGAGTTCATATCGTACAACTACCGTACATTGTCAAT
>CAJQLW010000050.1 GCA_905479325.1 uncultured Flavobacteriales bacterium | reverse complement strand
CTGCCTGATCTCTATATTCTTTAAACTTATTCTTACAGCTCTGTTCGTCGGGAAACTCTGAAATAAAACTAATTAGCGACATATAATTACATTTTTAACCCAAGGTAAATATACGGATATTCATTTATTTTTTTACAACATGAAGCGATAAAAGTAACTGCCGACAAAAAAGGCAATAAAGCCGAAAAATATTTATACGAAAGACAAACAAATCACAATAACGTTATTGAAGAATCGAATTTAAAACTAACCGGAGCGGCATTAGAATACCCTTATGAATACGCCATAACAACTCCTTCAACTTATTTATCATTGGCTAAAGCAGGTTACAAATATGTACTGCAAAGTGCTGTTTATAAATACGACAATTTAAAGGGACAGCCAAAAGACAATGAACTAATTGTATACGAACACTTTATTTACGATATGCAGAACAATATTGCATACGAAGTTTTCAGATTAGACGAAATGAAGGTTTATGATTTTAAGCTTGTTATGAAAAAACTATTACGAGCGATTAAGGCTGACAAATAGTTCTTTTATAAAATCATTCCTGCGCCAACCGTTTCATTTGTAGCCTCGTCAATAATTATTAAGCTACCTGTATTTCTATTTCTTTTATAATCATCTACAAATAGTGGCTTTGTGGTTCGAATAGAAACCCTGCCGATATCATTCATTTTAATTTCCTTATCATCTTCTAGGCGATGAAGTGTATTAATGTCAACTTTATACTTTATTTCTTTTACGATGCAACGAACATCATTTGAAGTATGCTTAATGGCGTATTTCCCTCTTAATTGCATTGGCCTTTCATTTAACCAACACACCATTAAATCTATGTCTTGAGTTATAGTAGGCTGGTTGTTTTCTCTTACAAGCATATCTCCACGACTTATGTCAATTTCATCCTCTAAGGTTAGCGTAACTGACATTGGAGCGAAAGCTTCTTCTATTGGCCCATCCATTGTGTCAATAGATTTTATGGTAGAACTAAACCCTGATGGTAAAGCAACTACTTTATCTCCAGGTTTAAATACTCCTCCCGCAATTCTTCCAGCATACCCTCGATAGTCGTGAAACTCGTCTGTTTGAGGCCGTATTACATATTGAACTGGAAAACGGCAATCTACATGGTTGTGGTCGCTACCAATGTGAATGTTTTCCAATAAATACAACAATGTACCACCTTGGTACCAATCCATGTTTTCGGATTTATTTACCACATTATCTCCTTTCAATGCCGAGATTGGAATAAAATTAATGTCTTGAATTCCCAATTTAGAAACGAACGCTTCGGTATCTTTTTTAATTCCCTCAAAAACTTCTTCGCTGTAATCAACCAAATCCATTTTATTAATACAGAACACAACGTGTGGAATACCAAGTAAAGATGCAATAAAAGTGTGGCGATAGGTTTGCTCAATAATTCCCTTTCTAGCATCAATCAATATTATTGATAGGTTTGAAGTGGAAGCACCGGTAACCATATTTCGGGTGTACTGAATGTGTCCAGGAGTATCGGCAATGATAAATTTTCTTTTTGGTGTCGCGAAATATCGATACGCCACATCAATGGTAATTCCTTGCTCTCTTTCTGAGCGCAATCCATCGGTTAAAAGAGCCAAGTTCACAGTCGCCTCACCTTTCTTCTTGCTACTCGCTTCTATTGCTTCATACTGATCTTGAAATATAGATTTGCTATCGTATAGCATTCTACCAATCAACGTACTCTTCCCGTCATCGACGCTTCCAGCTGTTGAAAACCTCAACAACTCCATATCTAGGTATGATTTACCACTCATTTTCTTAATTGTTATTTACAAATTGTCATTCGACAATCAGTTAAAAGTACCCTTGTTTTTTTCTATCTTCCATTGCCGCTTCAGATCTCTTATCGTCTGACCGCGTTCCTCTTTCCGTTGTTCTAGTTGCCGCAACTTCTTCAATAATCTTCTCCAAGTCATCAGCTTCTGAATACACTGCTCCTGTGCAAGTCATATCGCCAATCGTTCTAAAACGAACCGTCATTTTTTCTACCTTCTCGTCAGGTTTTCTATCCATAACGTCGGAAGCAAACATGACCACACCATCTCTAATAAAACAATCTCTTTGGTGCGAAAAATAAAGTGAAGGCAGTTCAATTCCTTCCGCTAAAATATATTGCCAAACGTCCATCTCAGTCCAGTTTGATATTGGGAATACCCTAAAATTTTCACCGAAATGCTTCATTCCATTAAAAATATTCCACAACTCAGCTCTCTGATTTTTAGGATCCCATTGTCCAAATTCATCTCTGTGAGAAAAGAACCTTTCTTTAGCTCTGGCTTTTTCTTCATCCCGTCGAGCTCCACCCATAGCGGCATCAAATTTATTGCCCTCAATTCCTTTAAGGAGCGCTACCGTTTGGATGCCATTACGACTTGCATTAAACCCTTTTTCTTCTACTGCCAAGCCTTGATCAATCGCATCTTGAACCGACGCAACAATTAAATTTGCCCCAATTTCTTTTACAAACTTATCCCTAAATTGAATGGTCTCTGGAAAGTTATGACCTGTGTCTACATGCATTAGCGGAAAAGGAACTTTTGCAGGATAAAAAGCTTTTTTGGCAATGTGTGCGCAAACAATGGAATCTTTACCTCCCGAAAAAAGTAAAACTGGGTTTTCGAACTGAGCCGCCACTTCTCTAACTATATAGATAGCCTCAGATTCTAATTCCTTTAGGTGATTTAAATTATAACTGTTCATTTATACTTTTATAAGTGGTAAAATGTGCACTAAAACTTCATTGGCGGACTCTTCTACCGTTTGATTTTCTGTCTCTACTTTAATACTTGGAGTTTGAGGATCCTCGAATGGCGCACTTATACCTGTAAAGTTGTTTACTTCTCCTTTCCTGGCTTTTGCATAAAGTCCTTTCGTGTCTCTAGCTTCACAAACTTCTAAAGGAGTATTTATAAATATTTCTATGAAATTTTCTTCGCCAATTATGGCTTTAGCTTGATTTCGAATTTGCTCTGTTGGACTCACAAAACAATTAATAGTAATAACTCCGCAATTGATAAATAACTTAGAAACCTCAGCAATTCTGCGAATGTTCTCTGTCCTATCTTCTTCCGAAAAACCCAAGTTATTGTTTATTCCTGCCCTAATATTATCACCGTCCAATAATTGAGTTAAAAAGCCTTGTAAATGTAAATCTCTCTCCAAGACCTTTGCTATTGTCGTTTTCCCAGAGCCGCTCAAGCCTGTTAGCCAAAGAACTTTCGCTTTTTGCTTTAGCATTTTCTCTTTTTCTTCTTTTGAAAGAATTTCATCAAACACAGAATAAATATTATTGCCTTCGTTTATCATTCAATGGTCAAATTTACAAAATTAGATTGCCCTTATGATATTGATTTTAGTTTGTTCTACACTTCTTCTTTTCAAATCTCTTACCTTTGGTTTTCTACAAAATAATATGGAGTTAGATTTTAAAAATACCCCTAAAATAGACCAAGTTGGTCTGGTTGAACGCGCTGCCCGTTTTAAAACGCGGAGCATCAAAAAAGAGGCTAAAATTCAAGGACTTAAACTAGCATTGAACATGATTGACTTAACTACCTTAGAAGGAAAAGATACCGAGGGGAAAGTGAAACAGCTGTGTTACAAAGCCATGCACCCAGATGACAGCATGGACATTCCTACAGTTGCTGCGATTTGTGTATATCCCAATCACGTGGCAACCGCGAAAAAAACACTTGGTAATTCAGGTGTTAAAGTTGCATCTGTAGCTACGGCTTTTCCTAGCGGAAATAGTAATTTAAAAGTAAAGCTAGAAGATACACGAATAGCAGTAGATGCAGGAGCTGACGAAATTGACATGGTCATTTCTCGCGGAATGTTTCACCAAGGAGAATATCAATTTGTTTACGATGAAATTGCTACAATAAAAGAAGCTTGTGGAAAAGCAAGGTTGAAAGTTATTTTGGAAACAGGAGAATTAGGAACTGCTGACAATGTTCGAAAAGCTAGTGACATTGCCATTTGGGCGGGAGCTGATTTCATTAAAACCTCAACTGGAAAAATTTCTCCAGCGGCAACCATGCCTGTAACACTGCTCATGCTTGAAGCCATAAAAGATCACTACCTAAAAACTGGTAAGATGGTTGGAATGAAACCTGCCGGTGGAATTTCTGACTCTAAAACTGCACTGCAATTCTTAGTGATGTTGCACGAAACCTTAGGTCAAGATTGGATGACGAACGAATGGTTTCGCTTTGGAGCAAGTAGATTAACAAACGATATTTTATTACAACTGAAAAAACAAGCTACAGGTATTTATCAAAGTGGCGATTATTTTTCAAAAGACTAAACCCTAATGTACAATGTAAAATTCAAAAATGTAAAATGAATTCTGCAAACAAAACATTTCACATTCCTCATTGAACATTTCACATTCTAAAAAAGATGGCAAAAGAAAATAGCTTTTCATTAAAATTTAACACCGATTGGAAATATGCAGCTGCTCCGGAAAGCACTGATCATATTGAAATCAAAGAGAAATACGATTTATTTATTGGAGGAAAATTTGTTAAGCCACACTCTAAGAAATATTTCAAAAGCATTAATCCTGCTACTGAAGAAGTAATTTGTGAATTAGCAGAAGCCAATGAAAAAGATGTTGATTCGGCCGTAAAAGCAGCTCGAAAAGCCTTCCCCACATGGTCGAAATTGCAGGCTAAAGAACGAGGAAAATACATTTATAGAATTGCCCGATTAATTCAAGAAAGAGCGAGAGAGTTTTCTGTAATTGAATCAATTGACGGAGGGAAACCCATTCGTGAATCGAGAGATATTGATATTCCGCTCGCAGCAGCTCATTTTTTTTACTACGCAGGTTGGGCAGATAAGTTAGAATACGCATTCCCAAATAGAAAAGTAGAACCTTTAGGCGTAGCAGGACAAATTATTCCTTGGAATTTCCCATTGTTAATGGCAGCCTGGAAGATTGCTCCGGCCTTGGCTTGTGGCAATTGCGTGGTGCTTAAACCTGCTGAAACAACTTCTGTGACAGCCATGAAATTGGCTGAATTAATTCAAGATGCTGGTTTGCCCGATGGTGTGGTAAACATAATAACGGGAGCAGGAGCAACTGGAGCGGCCATTGTAAACCACCCCGATGTGAATAAAATTGCATTTACAGGGTCTACTGAAGTTGGAAAAATAATTCAAAAAGCCGTTGCGGGAACTGGTAAAAAAACAACCCTAGAATTAGGAGGAAAAGCTGCTAATATTATTTTTGAAGATGCACCAATAGACCAAGCGGTAGAAGGTGTAATCAATGGTATTTTCTTTAACCAAGGTCATGTGTGTTGCGCAGGCTCTCGATTGTTTGTTCAAGAATCAATTAAAAATGAAGTCATTAAAAAACTAAAAATCAGACTGGAAACGCTCATCGTTGGTGACCCAATGGATAAGAATACAGACATCGGTGCAATCAATTCAAAAGAACAGTTAAAAACCATTAACGATTACATAAAGATTGGGGAACAAGAAGGCTTAGAGAAGTTTCAAGCCAACGTTGCAGTTCCTAAAAAAGGCTATTTCTGCGCTCCAACTTTATTTTTAGATGTTGCACAGAGCAGCCGACTTTCGCAAGAGGAGATTTTTGGACCTGTATTGGCCATTCAAACGTTCAGAACCGTTGATGAAGCAATTGAAAAAGCCAACAACACCCCTTATGGGCTTTCTGCAGGGGTTTGGACAGACAAAGGTTCTAAGGCCTTCAATATGGCAGCGCAATTAAAAGCAGGAGTTATATGGGCCAATACCTTTAATAAGTTTGACCCTACCTCACCTTTTGGCGGATTTAAAGAAAGTGGATTTGGACGTGAAGGCGGAATGCACGGGTTAGAGGCGTATCTTAAATTTTGAGCAGAAAGCTGAAAGCGAATAGTTGAAAGCTAAAAGCAACAAACATCGAGTTTTCGAGGAACTAGAAAGTACCGAATTAGAAGAGGTTGGAAATCGAAGAGCTCAAGAGTTTCTTACCTAGTTCAACCTGAAAGGTTACTAAATCGACATATACATCAACCTGATAGGTTTGGAGTTTTTGAACTGGATAGCTAAAACCTTTAAATACGTCTACTTTATTAGATCAGATAGGCAAATAAGGATAAATTCTTGAAGTGGTGGAGTATTAAGAATCAGTATGATTAAAAGTCGCTTGTCAGACGAGATGGTTTTGGTCATTAGAATCAGACCGTCCAGAGTGTATATCTCTATCATAAAGATTTACATTCTGTATAGAGAAGATGTACAATTTCTCACTAATTTCCCTTCTTTCCAACAAAGTTTTAATCACCAACATCCCAACAACTCCGGCTACGGTAGAAGCAATTAAGATGGCCAACTTAGCTTGGGCTTTGACTGCAGGGTCTTCGAATGCCAATTCTGAAATAAAAATAGACATGGTAAAGCCGATTCCCTAAAGCCGAAACGATAGTATTGGGTTTATTCAAATTTATAGGTTTGGCTTTAGAAAGCAGGTTCATAAATATGCCAACGTAATAGGTTTTAAAAACCTGTTACGTTCTCATCTTGTAACCAAAAAATAAATCGTGAGATATTGGATAGCAATTTTCTTTATCCTGCTAGGGTTAACATGCTTTTCTCAAGAAGTTGAGCCAACCGATTCTATCAAACAAAAACGATACGGAATAGTATTCACGCCAACCAGAGCAGCTGTAAGTTCAGGATTAATAATTGGACCTCTGGGATCTGAATCAATTTGTGGCTATCCATATTATAAAAAAAGTAATGGCCTGGGTATACAACTCATAGGTCAAGGCTTGTTTTTAATATTTAGTCCATTCGACAGTTATTTGTACATGGGTAAAGAAGTGGAAAACCCGACTTCATTAGACAGTTTAAAAAGCCAAGATCAGTTACGTGCAGTTCATAATGGGTTATTAGTATCTACCTTAGGAGCTTTAAGCACTAAAATAAATGGCATTACTATTTCTGCTGTAGCAGGCATGGGCGATAAAGTCAACGGTGTTGCTTCAAATCTGATAAGGAACCAGTTTATTTATGTCAATGGTTTGGAACTTGGTTTAATTAACGAAGCTGGGAAAGTAAATGGAATACAAATTGGATTAATTAACAAAACGACAAAGTTAAAAGGCCTACAGATCGGCCTATGGAATGTAAACAGTAAGCGAAAACTACCCATCATGAATTGGGGGATCTAGCTATTCTACTCCTTTTTCCGAACAAAGGCCTTAATGATCAACATACCAACAACTCCGGCTACGGTAGAAGCAATTAATATGGCCAACTTCGCTTGAGCTTTTACCGCAGGGTCTTCGAAAGCCAATTCTGAGATAAAAATAGACATGGTAAAACCAATTCCAGCCATAATCGCTGCTCCGGTCATGGTTCCCCAATTGGTATTTTCAGGCAATTCAGATATTCCCAATTTCACAAACAACGCTGAGAAACTTAATATGCCGATACACTTTCCAACAATTAGTCCAACCGCTATTCCAATGGATACAGGTTCCAACAAACCGCTCCATGACTCAGGTTGAATTTCGATTCCTGCATTGGCCAAGGCAAACAACGGAAGTATAAAAAAAGAAACGATTGGGTTCAAATTGTATTCTAACTTTTGCAGAGGTGTTTCTACCTTCTCTCGTTCTTCTTTTATATCTTCAATGATTTCGTGCTGTTCATAACTTAAATACTCTCCTTCAATGGATTTTGTTGTTTTTAATTTATTCAACAAAACTTGCACATGGTTAATGAATCCCCTTTTATTAATTCTTGTTTTGGTGGGGATCGTAAAGGCTAATAATACTCCCGCTATGGTGGCATGAACCCCCGACATGAAGAAAGCGTACCATAGTCCACAAATACCTACAATAGCGTAAATTCTTGTTTTTCTGACTCCTAAATAGTTTAGCAGTATTAAAAAGGCTAAAAAGCCAGCCCCATACTCTAAATACAAAAGCAATAAATTGTCGGTATAGAAGAAGGCAATTACTAGTACTGCTCCCAAATCATCTACAATCGCAAGTGCAGTTAAAAGCAGCTTTAAACTTAAGGGAACTCTACTTCCTAATAACGACAACACCCCTAAAGTAAAGGCTATGTCTGTTGCCATTGGCACTCCCTAACCACCTTCTGTTGGTGTTCCGTAATTGAAAATTGTGAAAATAATAGCAGGAAAAATCATTCCACCTAAGGCTGCGGCCGCCGGTAGTGAGGCTTTTTTCCAACTTGAAAGATCCCCCGATAACACTTCGCGTTTAATCTCCAACCCAACCACAAAAAAGAACACCGCCATCAACCCATCATTAATCCAATGGTGGAGATTTTTACTGATGTTGTGTTCTCCGAATCCTATGGTAAAGGGTGTTTCCCATAAATGATGATACGCTTCTCGCCACGGAGAGTTCGCCCAAACTAGAGCAATTACTACTGCCAGAAATAACAAAATTCCAGAAACAGGTTTGTTTCGCAACAAATTATCCATTGGCCGAAGAATCATATCGATAGGATACGACTTTCCCGTAATGAATCGTTCAACTAATTTTTCGTTTATTTTCTTGTTTCTCTTATTCTTCATTCAATTCTGTATACCGGAAAGCGGCTAACTGTTTTTTCGTAATAAGGTGATTTTTTATAAATGTAATATAATTGCGCCCAAGAATCTTTTGCAAAATCCTGATCCTTCGATTTCTTTTCCTCGAAACCTTCTTTTAACTCAGGGTCGTTTTTCAAAATATCTAGGGCCTTAGGCTCAAATGCGTAATCAGAGAACCACTCTTTCTGCTGCAATATTCCATCGAAAAAATTCCATGCAAAAAAACCATCTACAGATTGTGGTTCCAGAGTTTCAACAATGTATCGATTTGACTTCTGATCTGTTTTCACCATTACATCTCCCTTGAAAAATTGAACACTATCTTTCTTTTTAGATACGTTGATTTCCGTGTGAAGAAAATGCCCTTCGTATGGTGTTTTGGGTGAATGATAATCTTCAATATCATAAATACTTACCTCAATGAGGGTGTCATTTTTAATGCGCTCATACTTTACCTGATTCCAATCTAACCGATCAATTACATTAGAATAAACCTGTGGAATAACATAGAACTGAGGCTTTTTAACCTCAACAACGGGTTTGTAAGTATTGAAATAGTCTATTTCTGCCGAAAACGGTTTATTTTGATTGTAAAACTTCATCGTTTGCCCAGTTAATTCGCTTCTTCGCCGTATTGTTTCGTACCCGTTAAACGGCAACGAAGATTTTTTACTCGTATCTAGTTGCCAATGAACTGGAAAATTTTGCTGAAGCATCGTAAATTCCTTCGCCTCTTTTCTTTTTTGTTGAATTGCCGAAGAATTAGTAGCAGTATACACCACAGCTGTTTCTAAAAACCCTAAGGTATGTTGAACCCGCTGAGCGAAGGGCTTAAACACATGTGCTTCGGTTATAAAACTAAAGCAATCGAACAATGAAGCGTAACCAGACGAATAACGGGGCGTTTCCATAAAATCCTTAATCCCTTTATCGGGCGATGATGCAATACCGTATACATAAGGAATCATGTCCATATCCCTCTTCTTCATTTCTTTGTAAAAAGTAGGAACCATGGTGTTTTGAGCAAACTCAGAAAGTACCGGGTTTTGCTTGTCTTTTTGGGTTGCAATTAGAGTCAACGTATACTGATGATCAGAACCGTTCGTTGTATGCGTATCGATAAAAATATCAGGATCCCAAAGGTGAAAAAGCTGGGTAAATGTTTTTGCATTTTTAGAATCTACCTTTATAAAATCGCGATTTAAATCCAAATTTCGTGCATTTCCTCTAAAACCATATTCTTTCGGTCCATTTTGATTAGCCCTTGAATAAGAACTTCGATTTAACATTCCTCCCACATTGTAAACAGGAATAATCAATACAACAATAGAATCTAAGGCTTTATGTAATTCGTTATTTGGATTTAACAATGCTTTTGACAATTCAACAGATGCATCGATTCCACAAGCTTCACCTGCATGAATGCCATTATTGATAAGTAAAATTGACTTGCCACTTGCGCGAGCCGGCTCTGGAGTAAAGTCACCATTTTTTGCAATAACGACGATATGAATCGGCTTGCCTACATCGGCATTCCCAACTTCCGCAATTTGAACAAGCTTACTTTTACCTGCTAAGACATGGTACTCATCGATTAATTCCGAGTATGTGTACGTTTGATTCTTCAGATATAACGGTTCATTTTGAGCAAAAACGCAGTTCCCAAAAAATATTGAAAATAGAAAAAAAATAAAATTTGTTCTATTCAACAACAATCTTTTTCGTTATTAAACCTTTGTTTGTTAAAATTTTAACGAAGTACATTCCGCTTACTTCAGGTAAATTAAAGGAATAGTTCGAAACATTCTGTGCATTGTGTTGATACATCAACTTCCCTTCAATGTCAATCACTTCAATCAAATCGAATGTTAATGTCGTTGCCTGAATTGTAACCTCACCACCTTTTGCTGCTGGGTTTGGCGAAAGTGTTAGGAGTTTGTTATGATCTTGAGTGCTTTCTTGAATTCCTACGGGGAACCTAACAAAAACAGCATTTGACTTTGCCTCAAATTTTAACTCTGAACCTTCAGTTGCATTTAACCTTACTGAGAAAAAACCAACTTTTGCGAATCGCAGCACTATGCTATCTCCTGACTGATTATTGGTGCCGTTCTTAAACTCGTAGGCCGGTTTAGTGACTCCATTTTGCACAAAGGTAGATGGTGTTATTTCCCAGTTGAAACTATTCCCAAATCCAGAAGTATTTTTAATGGTAAAGTCTTCATTTGTAAAGGTAGTATCACCTTCTAGTTTGAAGGAAACTACCTTTGATGATGGTGTTACTCGAATATAATCTAACCTTTCCAGCGTGTCTGAACTTGAACCACCGCTAGCTATCAAACGAACAGAGTACAAACCGGTATCTTGAAAACTAACCGTTATGTTTCTCGAGGTTGACGACCCAACTTTATAATTTACCGTGTTGGGCGTAAAGTCCCATTGAAAACTCGTACTGCCTATAGACAGGTTTGTAAAACCTAAGTCCTCTTCTACTTCGATCGTTGTTGAATCTGCCCTAAAAATAGCGGTTGTGGGTAACAATGGTTCAATGACTCTCGCACTATCTCTGTATTCAACACTTGTAGGGACAAATAAACCTGCCGTAACCAAGCCAAAAACTTTCATTACCGGAATTCCTACACCATTGGCAATCCATTGGTATTCTCTCAAATGGCTGGGAATTGCTATGTTTTGACCATTAAAACTGATCGAATCAAGAGAAACAGTATTAGTAACGACTCTCAATGCGTCAAAAGTTCCATAAGGGGTTGTTATAGAACCCCAACCATCTACTTCATTAACTCTATAACCTGAAGAACGGTAATAAATAGGGGGAAAAACATTATTGAATACAAAGTTAAAAGTTGAACTATCTCGGTCTTGATAGTCTAATGGGAATTGAAAAATTTCATCTTTGTCTGTATAGCTATTTTGCATAATAAACACGGGCAAAAAAGGAAGCCCTATTGGAATAGAAGCTGCTCTATAATCAACTGAAAAATCTGTAGCTGTAGAATTCGCAAAATTATAAACGTCATTTACAGAGTTTGGACCTAACGATAAGGTATCTGCAAATAAAATTCCTATTCTATTTGTAGGAACTTGATTATATGGTGTTGACGAAGAACTTACAAATTCTCTTACGGTTTGACTCGTAGGACGTAATGTATCAAAATTCCACGTTTGGTTTGCTCCAACACGTTGATAATTTGCCAATACCGTCGCATCTACAAGTGCATTGCTAATGCGAAGGGTATCTCCTTGAGCTGGCATATCAGCGCTGGTTATCGTTATTTGAGAAAATCCCTCAAGCGAAAATATTATGCTTAAAGCAAGTATTAGTTTTTTCATTTCAATAATGGTTTGATTTCCTAAAATTAGCCATTAATCGCTACAACTTCAGAAATTTGATTCGGTAACATTTCCTTTAACATATTTTCAATACCGGCCTTTAAGGTCATAGTAGAAGAAGGACATCCGCTGCAGGCTCCTCTGAGCACAACGTTTACTTTTCCATCTTCAAATGAGTGAAAGTCTATCGCTCCACCATCGCTTTCAACCGCAGGGCGAATGTATTCGTCTAAAATGTCTGCTATTTTTGCATCAATACCTTCTAAATCTGTTCGTTTTGGTGTAGCAACAGTTTCCTTTTTCTCTTCAACTGCATCCATTTCTAAAGACGATACTTTTACTACCACTCCGTCGCTATTTAAATACTCACCTAAAAAATCTCTCAATTGGTGAATCACATCCTCCCATTCAATAATGTCAGTTTTCGTGATGGCAACAAAATTACTTGCTATAAAAACCTTTGAAATAAATGGGAAGTTCAACAACTTCATTGCCAATGGCGAGTTGTCTGCATCGTCATCTAAACCGTATTCGTACACTTGTCCATCAACCACCATGTAGCGGTTCGAAACAAATTTCATCGTCGCAGGATTTGGCGTACTCTCTGCGTATATATTATGTGGTGCTATTGTTTTTTCCATAGGTCAAAATTACTCAACAAATCATCATTAGATTTGCCCATTAGTATACTAAATAATACAACATGGCTTTACTTAAAACAGTTCGAGGGTTCACTCCTAAAGTAGGGGAAAATTGCTTCTTAGCAGAAAATGCAACTTTAATTGGAGACGTTACTACAGGCGATGACTGCAGCATTTGGTACAGTGCCGTTGTGCGGGGAGATGTGAACACCATTTCTATGGGAAACAAGGTTAACATTCAAGATGGTGCGGTAATTCACTGTACCTACAAAAAATCGAAAACTAGTATTGGTAATAATGTTTCAATTGGACACAATGCCATTGTTCACGGTTGCGAAATTCGTGACAATGTGCTAATAGGAATGGGCTCTATTGTAATGGACAATGTTGTGGTTGAAAGCAATGTTATAGTGGCTGCCGGTGCAGTTGTTACTCAAAACAGCCGATTGGAATCTGGGTTTATTTATGCCGGAATGCCTGCTAAAAAAATTAAAGAATTAAGTGAAGATTTAAAAACTGGAGAAATTGAGCGAATTGCAGAGAATTACTTGATGTACTCGAGTTGGTTTCATTAAGACTATGAGATAATTAGACTGAAAGACTTGTAAGACTGTGAGACTTTGAGATATTAAGACTATGAGACTTTAAGACTTTAAGATATTTAGAATGTAAGACCATAGGAATGTGAGATTTTAAGACTACAAGATTGTGAGACTTTTAGACTGTGAGACTGTAAAGACAATACAATCTTGAGAATGTTAGATAATTGAATATAAATTACGTTTTAAGCTTTGAGCTTTCCGCTACAGGCTTTAAAACATTAGCTAGAAAACATGAAAATATACCACAACCCAAAATGCTCTAAAAGCAGACAGACACTTGAATTAATAAAAAATGCCGGAATTGAACCGGAAGTTATTGAATACCTGAAAACGATTCCCACGACAGAGGAGTTAAAAGATATTTTAATGAAATTAAACTTGAACGCGGCCGATATTCTAAGAAAAGGCGAAACGGCTTACAAGGAAATAATTAAAGGAAAGGAATTTGGAGAAGAAGAACTAATTCAGATTATGATTGAAAACCCTAAACTAATTGAACGACCAATTGTAGTAAGAGGAAACAAGGCAGTACTTGGAAGACCGCCTGAAAATGTAAAGGTTTTATTCTAGTGAGATGCTTGATCAGCTTTCTTACCTTTTAGCTTTTCAACCACATACATGGTAATGGCGTAAGGCAATGCAAAAGCAGACAAGAAGATTAACACCCAAAATGCCAAAGAAAAAATTGCAATAAACAATAAAAAACCCGCAGTATACATAGTTTCTAATTAAAATTCTTTGCAATTTTACGCAAAATTTAGCCGAAGAAAGAATTTATAAAACAAAAAATAACATGGATTATAGAATTGAGAAAGACACAATGGGAGAAGTTAAAGTTCCCGCAGACAAATATTGGGGAGCTCAAACCGAACGTTCTAGAAATAACTTTAAAATTGGAGGAAGCAAGCAGCAAATGCCACTCGAAATTATTTACGGCTTTGCTTATCTAAAAAAAGCCGCAGCTCATACCAATTGTGAGTTGGGTGTTTTAGCAGCTGAAAAAAGAGACGCCATTTCTGCCGTTTGTGATGAGATTTTAGAGGGCAAGTTAGATGATCAATTTCCGTTGGTGATTTGGCAAACAGGTTCTGGAAC
>CAJQLW010000049.1 GCA_905479325.1 uncultured Flavobacteriales bacterium | reverse complement strand
CACAACTCGATAAAATTTTAAAAAATACTACGCTGCCAACGCAAGACCAAACGAACTCGTTTGGAGCTAGCTCAAACTCAAACATCGTTTGATCTACTCGCCCTCCCAGAGCTTGATTTTTAGAAAATTTTATCTAGGTTGAAGTTGGGTCCTAGGAGTCGCTTCTCAATCTCACTAAGGTTCTTTATTGATTTTTATAAAAACAGCTTCTAGGGACATGATCTAAAAAGCTTTTGGATTATTTTCAACTGATTATGCTTGCCCCTTTAGTTAATTTTCAACAAAATTTCACTAGGTCGATAGAAATCTCTCGGATTGATTCCCTTTGCAGCGCGTTGAAAAACACTTGAGTTTGTCACATTGAGTGTTCTTTGTAGCGCAGCGAAAAAGAATGTATCGAAATGCAGACAAACGTTCCCATACATTTTGATGTGGAATAATAAAACCCAACTGTCAATTAGTATTTCGATGGAGCGAGTGTTCACCTGCTCAGCAATCCGTACGCTCAAAATTGACCCACTTAAAACATGATCTCAATCGAACATTTTAAACACAAGGACTTGTTTGAGAATTAACGAAAACATACTCCTCATTTTATTGCACGAATAGAGTGTAATCTTAGTTAGCTTGCGTAATTTTAAAGCTCAAATTTACATTTACTGCTATGATTAAAGATAAGTTGATTGCCGATCTTATAGATGACGAAAGAGACAGACAAACTAGAGGAATTGAATTGATTGCCTCTGAAAATTATGTAAGCGACTCGGTAATGAATGCCATGGGCTCTGTGCTCACCAATAAATATGCTGAAGGCTTACCGGGTAAAAGGTACTACGGTGGCTGTGAAGTGGTAGATGAAATTGAAAACATTGCAATAGACCGTTTGAAACAATTGTTTAATGCTGAATGGGCAAATGTTCAGCCTCATTCAGGGGCCCAAGCAAACGCCGCAGTGATGTTGGCTTGTCTGAATGCAGGTGACTCTATTTTAGGTTTTGACCTTTCTCACGGTGGACACTTAACACATGGCTCTCCTGTTAACTTTTCAGGAAAACTCTACAAAGCTCATTTCTACGGCGTAGAAAAAGAAACTGGCAGAATAGATTACGACAAAGTTGAAGCGAAAGCAATGGAAGTAAAACCCAAAATGTTGATTTGTGGCGCATCTTCTTATGTAAGGGATTGGGATTTCGAGCGATTTAGAGCTATTGCAGACAAAGTTGGTGCAATTTTATTGGCTGATATTTCTCACCCTTCGGGTTTAATTGCCAAAGGAATTATGAACGATCCACTTCCTCACTGTCACGTTGTGACAACAACAACTCACAAAACACTACGTGGTCCAAGAGGTGGTGTTATTATGATGGGAAAAGATTTTGAAAACCCATTTGGATTAAAAAACCCAAAAGGTGAATTAAGAATGATGTCTGCCTTGTTAGACTCTGGTGTTTTCCCGGGAACGCAAGGAGGCCCTTTAGAACACGTAATTGCGGCTAAAGCTGTAGCGTTTGGTGAAGCGCTTGAAGATTCATTTATGACTTATATGCTAAAGGTTGCGGAAAATGCAAAAGTAATGGCCAATGAGTTGATGAAAAGAGGCTACGATGTAGTTTCCGGAGGTACAGAAAATCATTGTATTTTAATTGATTTGAGAAATAAAGACATTAGCGGCAAGAAAGCAGAACGACTTTTAGGACTTTGCGATATTACTGTGAATAAAAACATGGTACCTTTTGACGATAAGTCCCCATTCATTACGTCGGGAATTAGAATTGGAACACCAGCCATCACCACGCGAGGGATTGGCTTAGAAACTATACCAACCATTGTAGACTTGATCGACCAAGCATTAACACTAGAGGAAACATCAGAGGAGTTTGCAGGAATTAGAAAAAAAGTAAATGATTTAATGACTCCTTATCCATTATTTAGAGAAGAAGCATAAAAGGAACGAATGAAAGAACTTCTGCTCAACTTAAAAAAGAATAAGAAAGCGATTGTGTTCGTAGCATCGATGCTAGGGGTTTATTTGTTTTTTCAGTCTCTTTACGATTATGTAATCAGTCCCAATACCTCAGTTGACGCCGTTCTTATCGACTTGATTATTTCTCAGTCGGAAGGAATCTTGCAGTTTTTAGGGTATGAACTTCTTACTCCAAATCCCATGTACACAGACCACATGGGGATTAAAGACACAGCAGGAGTAATTATTGGGACACCTTGCGACGGATTAAGTCTCTTTATCTTATTTACTTCTTTCTTATTAGTATTTAGCGGAAAGTGGTGGTTCAAAATCATATACATTCTACTTGGGATTGGGTTAATTCATTTTTTAAATGTGCTCCGAGTAGTAGCTCTTGCTTTGGTTGTGAAATATTCACCCGAATCATTAGATTTTCACCATTCGTATACATTCACGCTGTTCATTTATAGCATCATCTTTTTGGTTTGGATGCTGCGGATTAAGCTTTATCAGAAGAAAGGAATTTAAAGTAGCTGAAATATAAAGGCTTAAAGACGAAAGAATATACAGCTTTTCAGCTAGCTAATTTCTACCTTATTTTTTCGAATTCAGATTATAAGTCTACTGCGCTTTTAGAAAATAGAATTTTAGATCGACAAAAGAGATACATTAAAGTAACTCTGTTATTATGAAACAAGCGACAGGAATAAGCTGTTGCATCTCTACTTAAATTTTAAAAATAGTACGCGGACGACGCAAGACTAACCGAACTCATTTGAATTAACAAAATTGCCGTTTCTCGATACAAATTTTGCCTACAAAATTCACTCGAAATGACAATTTTAAATGTACAACAGAGTTCAAAAAGTCCTTTCGATATCAGCCATTGGTTATCTCAAACTAACTACTAACAAGGATATATTAGTTTGTCACATTGAGTGTTCTTTGTAGCGCAGCGAAAAAGAATGTATCGAAATGCAGACAAACCTGCTTCTCCAAAGCAAAAAAAAACTCAAAAAAAAGGCGAATCTTTCGATTCGCCTTTTTTTAATATTTCAACTATTACTTAAATATCCACATTCGCATATTTAGCATTTCTCTCGATAAATTCTCGTCTTGGTGGAACTTCATCTCCCATTAGCATTGAAAAGGTTCTGTCTGCCTCTGCTGCGCTGTCTACTGCAATTTGTCGTAATGTTCTAGTCCCTGGATCCATCGTAGTGCTCCACAATTGCTCAGCATTCATTTCACCTAGACCTTTGTAGCGTTGAACACTTACGCTTGACTCCTTGCCCGCTCCCTTGAACTCTTCAATGGCAGCGTCTCTTGATTCATCGTCCCAACAGTACTTTGATTTTGTTCCTTTTTTCACTTGGTACAACGGCGGCGTTGCAATGTATATATTTCCACCTTCTACCAACTCCTTCATGTGTCTGAAAAAGAACGTTAGAATCAAAGTTTCAATATGGCTACCATCTACATCGGCATCACACATAATGATCACCTTGTGGTATCTTAATTTTGAAACATCAAGAGCTTTTGAATCCTCTTCAGTTCCTACTCTTACACCTAAAGCGGTATAAATATTCTTTATTTCTTCATTTTCAAAAATCTTGTGATGCATCGCCTTTTCTACATTCAGAATCTTACCTCTAAGAGGCATGATGGCTTGAAATTTACGATCTCTACCTTGCTTGGCTGTTCCACCTGCAGAATCTCCCTCTACAAGGTAAATCTCACATAATGAAGCATCTTTTTCAGAGCAATCGGCTAGTTTTCCCGGCAAACCAGATCCGGTCATTACATTCTTACGCTGAACCATTTCACGCGCTTTTTGAGCAGCATGTCTAGCTTGTGCAGCAAGAATAACTTTTTGAACTATTGTCTTTGCATCATCTGGATTCTCCTCTAAATAGTACGCCAACATTTCAGAAACTGCTTGAGAAACAGAAGCTGAAACTTCTCGGTTACCTAATTTAGTTTTAGTTTGCCCTTCAAATTGCGGTTCTTGAACCTTTACAGAAATAATTGCTGTTAAACCTTCGCGGAAATCATCTCCGGCAATTTCGAATTTCAACTTTGAAAGTAAACCTGATTCATCAGCATATTTTTTAAGGGTATGCGTTAGGCCTCTTCTAAACCCTGACAAATGCGTTCCACCTTCATGTGTATTAATATTATTCACATAAGAGTGCAAGTTTTCTGAATACGAAGTATTGTAAATCATGGCCACTTCTACAGGCACTCCATTCTTTTCACCTTCAAATGAAATTACATTTTTCATCAAAGGTTCACGATTGCCATCGAGGTATTTTATAAACTCCTTTAGTCCCTCTTCTGAGTGAAAAGTCTCTCCTTCAAATTCTCCATCTTCTTTCGTTGCTCTTCGATCAATTAAATGAATGGTGATTCCTTTATTCAAATACGCTAATTCTCGCATTCTACTAGCCAATGTCTCATAGCTATATTCTAGAGTAGATGTAAATATTGTTGGATCTGGCTTAAAGGTTACTGTTGTTCCTCTTTTATCCGTTTCGCCTACTTCTCTAACCGGATAAGAAGCCTTACCCCGAGCATACTCTTGCTCGTAAATAATTCCATTTCTGTAAACAGTCGCTTTTAAGTGTTCTGAAAGTGCGTTCACGCAACTTACACCAACACCGTGAAGTCCACCGGAAACCTTGTAAGAATCTTTATCGAACTTACCTCCTGCTCCAATTTTGGTCATTACAACCTCTAGTGCTGAAACACCCTCTTTTTTATGAAGGTCTACAGGAATACCTCTACCATCATCTTCTGTTGTAATTGAATTATCCTCGTTAATGATCACTGTAATGTTGTTACAGTGGCCTGCCAATGCTTCATCAATAGAATTATCTACGACTTCATATACCAAGTGGTGTAAACCTCTTGTTCCTACATCGCCAATATACATCGATGGACGCATACGAACGTGCTCCATTCCTTCTAATGCTTGGATACTATCGGCTGAATAATTATGCTTGTTAAATTCCTCTTTTTTCTCGCTCATATTATTTATAAATAACCTATTAAACAAATATATTGAAAGCACCCTTTTTAACGCAATAAAAGCCGCTAAAAATAGCAGCTTTTATTAACACGTAATCAACAATTTGTTAATTCATTTCCAATATTTTACACTCCCTAAAAAGCGTAAGTTAAGCCACCCCAAACGTTAAAGCCTTGGGTAGGATAATCTTTGTACTTTTCAAAGTTCACGCCTCCAATATTATTGAACTGAGCAAAGGCAGACAAACGCTTAGTGTATCGGTATTCTACGTTTAGATTTGCATCAAATATGGATTTCAGTTTCACCACATTGTAATCGATAATTCCACCATTTACATCCAAATTCGCTTCTCCTCGCGCAAATTGCTCTCCCCAAAAAAT